>NZ_JBRFJE010000004.1:0-103474 GCF_052932165.1 Finegoldia sp. P3-F-LR
CACGTCCTGTGATTGTGAAGATGTCTTCTACTGGCATTAGGAATGGGTGGTCAACGTCTCTTACTGGAGCTGGGATCCATTCGTCTACTTCTTCCATCAATTTCATGATTTTGTCTCCCCATTCTCCATCTGGATCTTCTAATGCTTTTAATGCTGATCCTACTACGATTGGTGTGTTGTCTCCATCGTATTCGTATTCGTTTAATAATTCACGTACTTCCATTTCAACTAATTCGATTAGTTCTGGGTCATCTACTTGGTCTTCTTTGTTTAAGAATACTGCGATTTTTGGTACGCCTACTTGTCTTGCTAACAAGATGTGTTCTCTTGTTTGTGGCATTGGACCGTCTGCTGCACTTACTACTAGGATTGCTCCGTCCATTTGTGCTGCTCCTGTGATCATGTTTTTAACGTAGTCAGCGTGACCTGGACAGTCTACGTGTGCGTAGTGTCTTTTTTCTGTTTCGTATTCTACGTGAGAAGTGTTGATTGTGATTCCTCTTTCTCTTTCTTCTGGTGCTTTGTCGATGTTAGCGTAGTCTACGAATTCTCCTGAGCCCATTCTCTTGTTTAATACAAGTGTTACGGCTGCTGTTAATGTTGTTTTACCGTGGTCAACGTGACCTATTGTACCAATGTTAACATGTGGTTTTGTTCTTTCAAATTTAGCTTTACTCATTGCTTCCCTCCTGGAAATTTATAGTTATTTTTATTATATCACAAACGTTAACAAATTACATTTCTTCGGGGAAATTGTAGAAATGAAAACCCCACCGGCAAATCATCGGTGAGGCGTAGAAAATTTTATATAATTTTTATCTGGCATCTGCTCTCAAACTATTATATATTTCATTTAAAAACATTCCCATAACTTCCTTTTGCACATCTGCATTCTCCAACAAATACCCGAAAAATCCCTTGTTTTTTTCGTAGCCTTGGACTAGCGCATCTTCTACATTGGAAAAATACGAAAAACCAAAATCAGATTGCGTATTATTTTTTGCAGACATTCTGAGTTCTTCAGATTTCAACATAATATCTCTTACCTGTAAAGCCGCTGCCGTAGCTTGACTAATATCAAAATCAGACCCAGTCTTCGCATTAATATCTTCGATAATCTCAGATAATCTTTCTTTTTTATCTTCCGTCAAACTAATCGAATCTGCTACCGGCAAATTAACAATTGGCTTTGGAGTAATTTTTTCATTCGTATGAATTTCGTTTTTTTGTTGAATGAAGTTTGACGCTCTGACCTTTCCTTTCAAATCAAAACCATCGCCACCATCACCAATACTAATCATACTCAACAAATACGAAATATATATATAATATTTGTGCACTTCTACATCTTCAAAACACGATACTTGAATCAAATATTCGTAAAATCTTTTAAAATTACGCATCTTACTCAAGAAATCACGTTTTTCATCATCTTTAAGTTCGTTGAATCTTCTATTTGAATTTTCCAACGAAAACAACAAAGAACGTTGCTCGTTCATCGTAATATTGCCCGTTCTTTTCTTAAAAATAAGATTATTCACCTTATCAACATCGAGCGGATCAATAATATAATACGCTTCCAAATTTATCAAAATATCGTGAATTTTATTAGCTGAAATATCGCTCGCCAATAAAGTAGTCGTGTAAAAAGGTGCAAATGCATCTTTAATATCCGAATAATCATTGGTAAAATCAAGCACGAACACTTTCTTATCAAACGGTGGACACACCCTGTTAAGTCTGGACAAAGTCTGCACAGCGTTGACACCTCTTAAAGATTTAATCACATACATCGCACTCAATTTCTTTTGGTCAAATCCTGTCTGATATTTGTTAGCTACAATCATAATGTTATAATCATCAGAATCAAAAGCATAAGGAACTTCCTCTTCTCTGATATTATTAATTCCAGTTTCAGTATAAGTTTTCTCCTCATCACCAACATTTACTTTTCCAGAAAAAGCAACCAACGCATTGATTCCTTTGTAGCCTTTTTTATTGACGTATTCCTCAAATGCTTGTGAGTATTTTACCGCAGCTTCTCTCGATGAAGTTACAACCATCGCCTTCGCTTGACCGCCCAACTCACTCATAACATTATTTCTGAAATGCTCAATAATTATCTCAACCTTTTGAGTAATATTAGTATCGTGCAAATCGATAAATCTTGCAATCTGACGTTTTGCCTTCGAAGTTTGAAGCTCTGGATCTTCTTCAATCTCCTTGTTAATCCTGTACATCGTCTTGTAAGTAGTGTAGTTTTGCAAAACATCGAGGATGAATCCTTCCTCTATTGCTTGCTTCATCGAATAATAATGGAACGCTTCGTAATTTCCGTACTTATTCAACCTGCCAAACATCCTAAGCGTAGTAGGCTTAGGCGTTGCAGTAAAAGCAAACATCGAAACATTAGATTGCTTGCCCGACTTTTTAACCTCGTGTTCAATCATATCTGCATCATCCTCAAATTCACAATCATCTGAACCCAAAGACATCGACACAGCCTGCATATTTTTTCCTGAAGTTGACGAATGAGCCTCGTCAATAATCACCGCAAAATTCTTATTCTTCAAATTATTTAATTCATCCACAATATATGGAAACTTTTGAATAGTCGTAGCGACAATTTTCGTATTGCCTTCCAACGCCAATTTCAAATCATGAGACGTACACTTGTCGTCCATTATCCTAATCAAACCATTAGCATGCTCCAAGCTGACCACAGCTTTTTGCAATTGTCTATCAACAACAACCCTGTCAGTAACGATAATAATAGTATCGTAAATCACATTATTATCTTCATCGTGAAGTGACACCAACCTATGAGCAAGCCAAGCAATAGAATTCGTCTTGCCAGATCCTGCGGAGTGTTGCACCAAATAATTGAGCCTTGTCTTGTTGTGATGAACATCTTCCAATATTTTACGAATCAAATCCAATTGGTGAAATCTCGGGAAAATCACAGTTTCTTTGATTCTTGTAATATTCTTGTCCTCGTCAAATTCTGATTTTCTCTCAATAAATATAAACTTTTTGATAAGTTCGATAATAGAATCCTTGGTAAGAATTTCTTCCCACATATACGACACAGAAAGCTTATCCTCGTATTGTGGATTGCCTGCTCCAGTGTACACGCCTTCTCCCTTTCCCTTGTTAAAAGGTAAGAAGAAAGTAGACTGACCGTCTAGCTTCGTAGTCATCATAACTTCCGAAGTATCCATCGCAAACATTACAAAACATCCAGCCTTCCACAAGAAAAGCCTTGATTTTGGATCACGTTCTGTTCGAAATTGTCTGATAGCATTGTGATACGTCTGACCTGAAAACTCGCTTTTCAATTCAATAGCAATAATCGCCAACCCATTCAAAAATATAACCAAGTCGACTCTCTCATCAGCCGTTGCATACACCTCTTGCATTACAGAAAAAATATTATTCTCATATTTTTCATTCAAATCACGATTAAAATCAGTCGCAGGCTTAGTGTACATCAACTCGATTTTCCTATTAGAAATCTCAACCCCGTTTTTCAACACATCAATCAACGAACTACCCTTTTTAGTAATCTCCGAATTAATATGATTGACAAGAGTCTCCCTCAATTCAGACTTGTATATATTCTCCAAATCCTGCATTACATCTTTTTGTGTATTATACAAAAACTCGAAAAGAAGGTCAGTATCCATGGCATATGTCCTGTCGAAATCTTTGTTTGTTCTCTCGATAAATTTGTTTTCATTTACTAAATGTTCAACAAACTCTTGTTGAAATTCATATCTTTCATTAAAAATATTAGGTTTCTTCGCCATCTTTTACCTCCTTCTTTCCCGTTACATACTCGTAAATAAGTGATTTCTTATATTCTTCTAGTGTCTCTAGTTGCTTTTTTTTGAGTGATATTGAGTCGTCAATTAGTTTGCATTTTTCATCTAAATAAGCGACAATTGATTTCTGTTCTTTTATTGGTGGTTGCATCATTTTAATATTTCTTAGCTCTGTTTTATTAAACTTAGGTTGTGCCGAGCTTATCGAAAGGTTTTGAAGAAGAATTTTTCCGTACTTGCTGGAGAAACAATAATAATAATATTTATCTACATATTTTGTTTTTATCATTATTGAGTTTGGTGCAAGACTCATTCTTTTATATAGTTTTGGTACTATATAAACATCACCTATTGATGCTCCAATATTCGGCAAAACTATTTCTCCACCAATTAAATTGGAATTTCTTAGAAATTCATATGAGTTTTTATTAATATATATTCTATTTACACTTTCTCTTTTGTTAGATAAATCTACTGTTCGTACTAGCATCGCATAGTCTTCATTATTGAGATATGTCACATTTTTTGCTATTGATGCAAAACTACCACTTGCAACGAAATCTGTAATAACATTACAAATTCTTCCAATTTTATTTATTTTCCAATGTTTAGGAATTTCTCCAATCCATTCAATTCCAGAGTCTTTCATCTCAACATTTTTGTCCAAGCCCTTTGTTACAGCCTCTGTAATTAGAGATTTTTTGTAGTCTTCTAAAGTTTGGATTTCTTTTATTATTGCAGACTTTATGATTTCAATTTGATTTCTTTTTCTATCTAAAATATCAACTATTTTAATTTGAGTAGATAAATCAGGTGTTGGTAATCTTAAATCATTCATCATTCCAGTAATATTTAGGTTTTGAATTCCTGTTGTTTGATTGAAATATAAGTTTGAAACACCTATTCCATAAAAAGCAAAAAAGCAAAATTGTGCAAACATTGGGAGAATTTGCTTTTTATCTACACGAAGCCTCTCAATGAAGTTTGCATATAGTGCTTGAAAATCTTCATTCCATATAATTGTTCTTCCTACAGGCGTTTTTTCGCCACCACCAGATTTTTCTATGAGAATATCGCCTTTTTGTAAGGAACATTTTGAAATTTCATTATCGGTATAATTTCTTAAGGTAAATTCTCTGTCTTTCCTTATAGTCATTCTGGGATAATCAAAATCAGCGATTCGAATGCAAATTTTGTTGTTTGTTAAATTATCTTGGCTTTCGTCTTTTCCCCAAACACCCGCTTGCCTGTCTAATGCCAAATGTTTTAATTTAACTATTTCCCAATCCTCAGGTATTTCACCTATCCATTCAATACCAGAGTCTTTCATTTTCCTAGTCATTGATTTCTCCCCCAAAAAGTTCCTTGACTTTTTGATTTACCATGTCTTCTAATTCCAAGAATTCTTGGGCGAGTTCTTCTGATGGGCGTGGAGCTTCGTATTTGTAGAAATATCTAGTGAATGGAATTTCTGCACCTGTTTTTATTTTAGGATTCTTCAAGGTTACATCTTCTTCAAAGAAGGACTTTGCATCTGGAATGTGTGGTAGAACTTCTCTTTTCATGTAGTCGTCTATGTTTTCTCTGACATTTACTATTTCTGTGTCTTTGGTGTCTTTATCGTAGATTACATTTCCTTTTTTATCCGTTTGAATATCCGCTTCCTTGTCCATTTCAGAAAGTCCATCGATAATATTGTTGAACACAGTCTTGTTAAGTGACAATTCTGATAATAAATCATTTACTACCGGTTCAAATTCATCTACTGACATGTATTTCTTGTCTGTTATGTTTTCTTTTAGTATTTCAAATATTTTGTTGTATGTTTTTTCGTTTTCTGTGTATTTTTTAAGGTTATTTTTCTCAGTTTTGGTTAATTTTTCAGATGTTTCTTGTTTTTCTAATATTTGATCATGTTTTGTTTTGTCGTAGAAGCTGTTGAGTTTGCCTGATGTTTCCAAGTTTTCGATTCTCTCGTTATTTATTGCATAAGACCTTTGAAGTGGTTGCATCACTGTGTATTCTCTGTAGATGAATTCTTCATTGTCGTAGATTTTGGATTTGTCATTTTCTACGAAATCAGAGTATAGTTTGGTGATGGTTTTGCGATCTTCTGCTGTGAATTCTTTTCTTTTGTTGCCTAGTGATTTTCTTAATGTGTGATAAATTTCTGTTGCATCTATTAGTTGAATTTTGCCAATTCTCTTTTGTCTTTTGTTCTTGGATAATATCCACACATACGTTGAAATCCCTGTATTGTAGAATAATTCTGTTGGCATGGCTATGATTGCTTCTATCAAATCATTTTCAAGTAACCATCTTCTGATTTGGCTTTCACCAGAGGACACTCCTCCGTTGAACAATGGTGATCCATTGGTGATTATGGCTGCTCGTCCGTGTTCATCGTCCATTTTGTCTATTGCTGATTGCATGAATAAAAGTTGTGCATCCCCACTTGATGGAAGCCCCGCAGGCCATCTGGAGTCATTACCTCTTTTGTGATTTTCCAATACTGCTTGTTCTTGTCCTGCTTTTGCATCCTTGCCGCCCCAGCTCATTCCAAATGGTGGATTTTCAAGCACAAATCTCATTTTGGTATCTTCAAAACAGTCTTCCTTGAATGTATCGGCGTGTTTGAAGTTTCGTGCATCTTGTCCTTTGATTAGCATTTCTGCAAGTCCCACCGCATAAGATTGTCCCATTATTTCTTGTCCAAATAATCTGATGTCTGCTTTTGGATTGAGATTGTGCAAATGGTTGTATGCTGTGGTAAGCATTCCAGAAGTTCCTGCGGCTTGATCTGCTATTGTAATTACTTTTCCTTCATCGTAAATATCGTCGCAGCCTTCTGCTGTGATTACGTATACCATCATTTTGATTATGTCACGACCTGTGTAATACTGACCAGCATCTACGTTTTGGTAAAATCTTCCTATTAAATTTTCAAAAATATATCCCATTTTTATTGAATTGAATGTTTCTTCTGACAAATCAAGTTCGGAAAATTCTTTCACAACTGCAAACAAGCAGTTTTCTTTGTTCATTTTTTTGATATGTGTTTTGATTTCAAGTTGATTCAAAATA
Organism: Finegoldia sp. P3-F-LR; assembly: GCF_052932165.1. Classification (NCBI taxonomy): domain Bacteria; kingdom Bacillati; phylum Bacillota; class Tissierellia; order Tissierellales; family Peptoniphilaceae; genus Finegoldia; species Finegoldia sp. P3-F-LR. The sequence goes on from NZ_JBRFJE010000004.1 coordinate 6,909, forward strand.
TCTAATACGTTTGATGAGAATGATTCAATGTATTCAATAAAATTGGATTGAATATTATCTGGATCGTTGCACAACTCTTTGAGTGTGAAACGAGATGTGTTATAAAATGGCTTTCCAGAAATTCTGTACATAGCACGTTCTGGATATGATTTATTGTCATTGTATTTTTCAACAACAGCATCTTTTGTCTTTTCAAGCACACATTCAAACCTTCTTATAACTGTCATTGGAATTATTACATCGCCGTATTTGTCGGGCATGTAAACTCCTCTAAGTTTGTTTGCTATCGACCATATAAAGTTTGCTTCCTGTGTTATATCTATCGAAACATCGTCTGTCATTGCTTCTAACAATATGTTTTCGCTCATTTTAAATCACCTTTTAATACACTTTTTAGTTTTATTTAAATTTTTTAGTTTTTCCGTAAAAAACTAAAGTATTTCAATATTACATTATAACATATTTAGAACCCGTTAAAACCATATAGGAACATATAGGAACATTTCACAGAAAATTTCTCTTGACCAATGACACTGTGTCACATATATTTTAATTGTGACAGAATGTCATTTTATTTGAGGAGTGGTTAAATGACGAAGCAAACTTTTTATAATTTGAATGAAGATAAGAAAAATTTAATTTATAAGGTTTGTGATGGAGCGGATGTAAATGTGCGTGCGGCAATCGATGGAACTTCTGGCATCGGTCACATTATTCTAGGCGTTGGAATTGTGTGGATGTTTGTGAAGGCATATAATTTGAAAATAGCAGAGTAATTATGGGAGTAGCTTATGCGAGCTACTCTTTGTGTGTTTTGTGGACTTTGTTTGGGTATATATGTATTGAAAGTTATTGCAAATATCTTATTTTACAAAAGGAGGATTTTATGGCGAAGAATTTTGAAAAAGCCTGTGTAATTGGCGGTGGCGTGATTGGTTCATCGTTTACGCTACTTTTTGCGATGGGCAAGATGGATGTTATTAGTTACAACAGAAGTTTGGAAAGTGAAGAGAAAACTAAGAAGATTATAGAAAAATACGTGGACGAGTTGATTGAGAAGAAGGTCGTTGCGGAGGATAAGGAAACGATTTTATCAAGAATCAGCTATACTACGAACGAACAAGAAGCGATTGAATTTGCAGATATTGTGGAAGAATGTATTCCTGAAAATTACGATGTTAAGAAGGAATTCGTGAAGGTTTTCGAAAAATACGCAAAGCCTGACGCTGTTTTGTGTTCAGCAACATCGGGACTACTAGTGACTAAAATCGCAGAAGATGCTGAGCGTCCCGAAAGAATTTTCGGAGCGCACCCTTACAACCCACCTCATTTGATTCCACTGATTGAGATTTCACAAGGAGAAAAATCTGACCCAGAAACTGCGAACGCTCTTCGTGAATTATTCACTAGATTGGGCAAAAAACCTATTATCATCAGAAATGAAGTTCCAGGTTTTATAGCAAACAGGCTTCAAGCTGTGGTTATGCGTGAGATGATGGATTTGGTGGATAAAGGTGTCGTTAGCATGGAAGATTGCGAAACTGCGTTGACATTTGGCCCTGCAATTCGCTGGGCAATTATGGGTCCAGGACAAATATTTGAACTAGGCGGCGGTGAACATGGACTTCAAGGTTTACTCGACCATATCGGCCCTTCAATGGAAACTTGGCTAGAAGATGCTGCTACATGGACGAAATTCACAGACGACATCAAGAAGAAAACAGTCGACGGAGTTCACGAAGCAATCAAAAATAGACCAGCGGACATAGGCAACACTCACGAAACTCTTGCAAAATATCGTGACGGTATGCTTGTCGAAATATTAAGACTTCACAAAGATTATAAAATTTAATGATATAATGTGAAAATCTCCCGAATGTTTCGGGAGATTTTTTGGTTGGTTATTAAATTTCTTTTCCATATATTTGATTGAGGCTTTTTCCATCGAAAATCTTATCCATAAAAGCTTCCATAATTGTATCGTATTCAACTTCTTCTCCAAGGTATCCCAGAATTACTCCTTCACAGACACTTACGATGGCATCTTTTCCATTGTAAATAAATTCAAAACCCGCTCTGAATTTTGCCCAATCGTCGACTGTAAATCGGGAGTTGCCGCTTGATATATCATTCACATCTTCTACGAGATATTCTGTAAAATACTCGTCATTCGAAATGATAAGATTGGTGCGATTTGGATGTAGCTTTGACATCATACAAAGATTATACGCCATTTCAATTCTTGCAACTTTGCTAGATTCAATTCTAATCGAATCATCATTAGACAGATTGTTTATAGCATTTTTCCACAAAAGAGCCTGTTCTCCAAAAATATTGAAATATTTATATCCATTTTGTAATAAGTTTTTTGCTAATTTGTCGATTATTGATTTGTCTGTAAAATGATGAACTATTAAAAAGCAATTGTCTCCTTATATAATGTATTTAGGTTGTTAAAGGTAACCTATAATCCTTTTTCAACTAAGTATTATTCAGTTTTACTGTATAATATTGTTATTAGATAGAGTGTACTCGTTGTCTCCTTGAGATTTAATCTCGTACTTGAAAGAGTGAGTCCTCTAATCTTTTAACTGTTTACGTATAAGTTAGATGTTGACTGATTCTCAGTACTTCGTATCTCCCATAAGGCAGTAACGTTATTAGATTTAGAAGGTTCTATCTAAAATTTTTATTTTGAGGTATCAAATGTTTTATTTAGGTATTGATATTGGTAAAAATACTCATGTAGCTTCATTAATTGATGATAAGAAAAAAGTGGTTTTTAAGGCTTTTTCCTTCTCTAACTCTGTTAAGGGTGCCGAAAGCTTAATTTCTAAGCTGAGCAATTTCAAAAATGAACTCGAAGTTGGCATGGAGGCTACTGGTCATTATTGGCTTTCTATTTACTCATATCTTGTCAAAAACAACTTTACTGTTCGTGTTATTAATCCTATTCAAACTGATGGTTGGCGACAAGGTATAGAAATTAGAAAAAGAAAAACTGATATTATCGATTCTCTTTTAATTGCAGATCTTCTACGCTATGGTGACTTTGTTGAATCTTCTCTTTTGAGCGAAGATTTTATGTCTCTAAGAAATCTTTCTAGGTTTAGATCTTACTTGATTTCTTCTATTGGAGATCTTAAAAGAAAAACTATTGCTCTTTTAGATCAAGTTTTTCCTGAATATGCTTCTTCTTTTAGCGATATTTTCGGTAAAACTTCTAAACAAATTCTTGAAACTTTTTCGTCTCCATCTGATTTTGAAAATATTTCTTCTGATGATTTGAGTGCTTTTCTTGAGTCTGTTTCTAGGAAAAATTATGCTTCTAGGAAGATTGATGAGCTTTCTAGAAAAGCTTCTACTTCTTTTGGCATTAATTTTTCTCTTGACTCTTTTTCTCTTCAGATTAAGATGCTTATTCAACAAATTTCTTTTATTCAAAATCAGGTTTCTGATATTGATAAAGAGATTGAGGAGTTATTAAAAAAAATTAATTCACCTATTACTACAATTCCTGGAATTGGTCCAGTTAATGGTGCTACTATTCTTGGTGAGATTGGTGATATTAGTAGATTTTCCAATCCTTCTAAGCTAGTTGCTTATTCTGGTATTGATGCTAGTGTATCGCAATCTGGTGATTATGAGTCTATTCATAATCATATGAGTAAAAGAGGTTCTCCTTACCTTAGACGTGCTTTATTTCAAGCTGCTTTAATTGCAGAATTTAATGACTCTGTTTTTTCTGCTTATTATCAGAAGAAAATTAGTGAAGGTAAACATCATCTAGTTGCTACTAATGCTGTTGCTAGAAAGCTTTGTCATACTATTTTTGCTGTTTTAACTAAAAATGAACCTTACCAAATACAAAGTTAGTTTTTGTCTTATTGCAAATTAATTTTTGAAAAATCACAATTTTAAAGTTAAAAACCATGCTAACCCTATTTTTAAATTCATAAATTTTAGGATCTTTTTTCATGCTTATTTTTATTCAGTTTTTATCAATATTAATTTTTATATTTTTATCATTTCACCTATTGACTTTTAATAGTTAGTCTTTTGTCGGTGAAATATCCATATCATAACTGTCAAAAACGTGAATATTTCCTTGAATTATTTCGTTATTATAGTACATAATTTACTCCTAAATTTCGTGAAGAAATATTTTAACATTCATCATCATCCATCTTCCCCTTAATTTTTTGGCAGATAATTCTCCATAAATCATTTTGCCCGCATCCATGAGTCTCGCAATAACAATGTTGTTTTGTCGCGGAATATATCCAAGCTTTATTTTATTAACTGTTTCGACTCGAATCGCAAAATGGTCTGATGAATCTTCCAATTCGCGATAAAAAATCATTTTGTCTCCCATTTTCAAGGAAGCTTCTACCTCCTCAACTTTTTCTATTTTTGTTGTATGTGCCAAAGTACATTCACATAAGTAGATATCACCTTGAGATTTTGGGATATTTTCTATTCTGTTGCTTCTAATTAATATGTTTTTAAGAGATTCATCATCTTTTTTTGTCAAATCAGCCATGTTTTTCTCCACTTATGCTAAATTAATTGTTGCTAAAATGTCGTAATGTTACAAAATACTTTTGATACATTGTCAATAAGTCGTGTTTGGGTATCATTTTGGGTATCATTTTTGCCCTTTTGGGTATCACTTTGGGTATCATTTTTGTCTTTCTGGGTATCACTTTGGGTATCATTTCTACACAAACCACTACCCCCAGTATTTCTGATCCACTGTCCTATATCTAATGGCTTCCATCAAATGTTTGGCTTCGATGTTTTCTTTTCCGTCCAAATCAGCGATTGTGCGCGATATTTTGAGGATTTTGTCGAATGATCGGGCGGAGAATTTATATTTATCGAATGCCAACTGTATGATGGAGTTTAGTTCGTCGTTTAATTTGCAGTATTTTCTAATTTGTCGGGTGTTCATTTGTGCGTTGGTTGTGATGTTTTCTTTTTCGAAGCGTTGTTTTTGGATTTCTCGTGCTGCTTGTACACGTTTTTTGATTTGTTCTGAAGTGTCGCATTTCTCATCTGTTGTGAGTTCGTCCAATTTTACTGGCGAAACTTCGACATGGATGTCAATTCTATCGAGTATCGGACGGCTGACTTTGTTCAGATAGTTTGCAATTTGATTTTGTGAACAAGTGCATTCGTGGTTAGGATCGCCGAAGTAACCACACGGACAGGGATTCATTCCTGCTACAAATAGGAAATTTGCAGGATATGACAAGGACGCGTTGACTCTTGTTATGGTTATGTTTTTCGTTTCAAGTGGTTGGCGCAACACTTCTATTGTCGATTTGGAAAATTCTGGAAGTTCGTCCAAGAACAATGCTCCATTGTGAGCGAGGCTGATTTCCCCTGGTTTTGGCACACGTCCACCACCTATAAGGCTGACTTGACTTGCGGTGTGGTGAGGCGAACGAAATGGTCTTGTGGTCACGATGTTTTTTTCTCCGAGTAATCCTGCTACGGAGTAAATTTTCGTGGTTTCCATTATTTCATCGAAGCTCATGTCCGGCAAAATCGTGCTGAGTCTCATTGCTGACATTGTTTTGCCGCTTCCTGGTGGCCCAATCATCAACAAATTATGAAATCCCGCCGCAGATATTTCCATCGCTCTTTTGAGAAATTTCTGTCCTTTTATATCCGAAAAATCAACGTCGTATTGTATTTCTTGCTGCATGATGTCAATATCATCCAGAACTTTAGTTTCTTGTTCGCCATTCAAAATCCTGATGATTTCATCTAAGCTTTCCACACAAACCTTCTCTATTCCTTTGACCATACTGCATTCTTGTGCGTTTTGTTTTGGTATGTAAACTCTTTCGTATCCCAAATCTTTCAGTGACAACACCATGCACAACGATCCATTTACTGGATTCAATCTTCCGTCCAATGATAGTTCTCCGATAAACGCCCATTTATCTGAAAAATCTTCCACAACTCCCATTGATTGCAAAATAGCCATCGCAATCGCAAGATCTAGCTGAGATCCTTCTTTTCTCAAATTTGCAGGTGCCAAATTAATCGTGATACGTTTCACAGGAAATCTGATTCCAGTGTTTTCAATCGCTGAGCGCACTCTTTCCTTGGATTCTTTTATAGAAGTGTCGGGAAGACCTACAATGTTAAACGAACGCAGACCGTTCGCAAGGTCGCATTCGCATTCCACGACATACCCGTTCAATCCTTCCAAACAACACGTGTTTACTTTCGAATACATAATTTCTCCTTGTTACCTAATTATTAATGTGATTTCTATCGAAAAATGGACAACGCAATCCTATACATTGGTTGTTATGCTTGGACCATTTACACACAATGTCACTAGATTCCATCTCAACTCCCAAGTTTTCATTGGCAAATTGTATTGCATCTAGTATTGATATGTAGGAATCTCTCTTGCAACAACGAGGGCCGCCGACTTCTCCTATAGATTTCAACGCTTTGGAAGTCATTTTGTTCGCCATTCCCCAAGTATTCTTCGCAAGTGGAGATGATCCTGTGACAATTGACATAAAAATCCCTGCACTAATTCCAGCACCACAAGCTCCCCAAAAACCACAAGTTCCACCAGGCACTTGTTTGCCACGAGTTCTCATTTCCTTCAAACTTTTGTTCAAATTAATATCTCCGCCAGCATTTTTGAACGCTGTCAAAAGCGCCGCGCCGACCATAATGTGATGTTCTGGGCCGTGCATATGACAAAAAGATTCGTCCATCATTTGATCCATAATTTCGATTGGATTTTTCGATGTAGAATTCTTGCAAATCCCCCAAATCACATCCATTCCATCTGTGTGACATTCGTTACACACGAAGTGACCATCTACACATCTCGTATTGCTGAGTTCTTTTTTGTGACAGATTGCACACTCCATTTCAACCGATTCGTCCAAATATTCTAACGGTTTCCCGCACAACAGGCATTCATCATTCATATTCAAAAACCCCTTATAATTTATTATCTATATTATATCACTATAATATGTTTAAATAAAAAAACGGTGCAGACAAATCTACACCGATACAATATTTTTATTCTTTAGATTTTTTCACGATTTCTTGTACAACTTCGTCCTTTTCGAAAGCTTCCGAAACTCTCTTGATATTTGGATATTCTTTCCAAGATTTTGGAGTCATTTCACTCCAACGAGTAAGAATATAAACGTAAGCATCCAACACTGTTTTCTTGTTTTTGTAAACGTGATCGCCTTCTCCAATCAACCTATCCAAATGAGTCATCATTTTGTCGATAGTTTCAAATGATTTTTGTTTGATTTTATCAATCTCTGCTTCGTCAGTTGATGTTGTCAAGCCAGCTGGTACGAACAACGCTTCAAATGCTGGATGGAAATCTCCAGTCATAAAAGCCATTATTTCATCAAATCGGAACTTATCTTCAGGACTTTCATCTGCTCCCAAATCTTTTTCAGGGTATTTGTTCAAAACGTAGCGAAGAATTGCAGCTAATTCGCTTCTCACAACACCTTCTCCGATATCTAGCGCTGGAACTGCTCCCAACGGATTGATTTTTCTGTATTCATCTGTTCCAAGTTGTACCTTTTCTACTTCGTAATCTGCTTTCGCCCATTCCAAAGCAATCCAACAAGCAACAGCGCATGTGCCTGGTGCGTAATATAATTTCATAACATTCCTCCTTTTGTTTTACTGTAAATTGTATACCCTTTATTCTTTTTTAATAATCAAATTGATATGGCAAATTTGAAAATTTGTGTGACAAATTTCTCGGATAATTTTTTGAAAATTCAAATTAATGTGCTATAATAATCACAGAGTGTTTAACACGAAGGGGTACACCACCGCGGGTGTAGGTTTCCTTCGTGTTATTTTTTTTAGGGGGTGAAATATGATTACTGTAAATTCTGTCAAATATCCATTCGAAGAAAATTCTTCTTTGAGAAAAGTTCTTGAAGATTTGAACTTTAATGTGGAGTTAACGGTTTGCGAAGTGAACAAAAACCTCGTCAAAAAAATCGACTACGATAATTTTATCGTCACTGATAACGACGAAATAGAGGTGTTTTCATTTGTTGGAGGAGGTTAAAATGCAGGATATTTTTAAAAGACAAATCCCCGAACACACAGACATTTTCAGAAAATCCAAAATTCTAATCCTTGGCTGTGGTGGTTTGGGTACCAATTCATGCTTTTTACTTGCAAAATCAGGCATTGGCACCATCAAAATAGTGGACTACGACACAGTTGAATATTCCAATTTGAACAGGCAAATCTACAGACCAACAGATGTCGGCAAGTACAAGGTCGATGCGTTCAAGGAAATTTGTGATGATTTTTTGCCATTTGCAAATATTTCTGTTGAAAATATCAAAATCACAGTAAACAACATCGACGAATTGACCGAAGGCTACGATATCGTGCTGGAAGCGTTCGATGACGAATACGCAAAGTCATTGGTGTTGGAGCATTTTATCGGAACTGACAAAAAACTAATATCGGTGTCTGGAATTGGCGGCGTGAAAAAATTAGATATGAAAATTAAAAAAATGAACAACATTGTAGTTTGTGGCGATTTTGAAACGAAGACCGACATCGGTTTGTACTATCCAAACGTGATGATGGCGGCAAGCACACAAGCTATAATCGCACTTAATTGGTTATTGGAGGAAAATAATGGAAGATAAATTAATTTTGGGTGGCAAATCTTTTGACTCAAGATTTATACTCGGATCTGGAAAATACGACCCTAACCTTATCAAAGCTTGCGTGGAATCTGCAGGCTGCGAGATGATTACTGTGGCACTTAGACGTGCAAATACAGACGATACGAAAAATATTTTGAACTTTATCCCAGAAAATGTGACGATAATTCCGAACACATCTGGAGCGAGAAACGCAGACGAAGCTATTAGAATTGCAAGACTTGCGCGAGAAATGGGCTGCGGCAATTTCGTGAAAATAGAAATAATGCGTGACAGTAAGTACTTACTTCCAGACAACGTTGAAACGTTGAAAGCTACGAAAGTTTTGGCGGACGAAGGATTCGTCGTTATGCCTTATATGTATCCAGATTTGAACTTTGCGAGAGATTTGAAAGAAGCTGGTGCAAGTTGCATCATGCCATTGGGCTCTCCGATTGGATCCAACAAGGGACTTGCAACCAAAGATTTCATCCAAATCATCATCAACGAAATTGATTTGCCAGTGATTGTGGATGCAGGAATCGGCAAACCATCACAAGCGTGTGAAGCTATGGAAATGGGCGCAAGTGCAATCATGGCGAACACTGCCATCGCTACAAGCGGCGACATCAACAAAATGGCAGAAGCTTTCGCACTAGCAATCAAAGCAGGAAGACTAGCTCACATCGCAAAACCAGGCAGAGTTTTGGAAACAGGTGCTGACCCTTCATCTCCACTCAGAGATTTCTTCAAGTAGGCGACAAATGGAAGAATTCAAATATTTTAGCAATATGCAAGACATTCATTCGGACATTTACGATAAATTATCTGAAAAATTAAATGAAGTAAAATCTGTAAATGTAACGGCTGATGATGTTAGAAGAACTTTGGGGAAAATAAAAAACAACGAAGCGTTGGATCATTTTGATTATTACAATATGTTGAGTGATGCTGCAATTGATTTTATAGAAGAATTGGGAGAAATCTCACAAAAACTCAGACTACAATATTTTGGAAACAACGTGTACTTGTTCAGCCCACTTTACATCGCAAATTATTGCGAAAACAGTTGCAAATACTGTGGATTTAGAGCGAAATCAGATATCGTCCGTGCGAAACTTACCATGGATGAAATAGAATCGGAAATGAAACAAATGAGACGAGAAAAAATCGAAGACGTTTTGATTCTAACAGGTGAATCGCAAAAATACTCCTCGGTGGATTATATATGTGATGCCGTCAAATTGGCTAAGAAATATTTCCGTGTAGTTGGCGTTGAAGTGTATCCTACAAATGTTGAAGATTACAATAAACTTCACGAAGCAGGGTGTGATTTCGTTACAGCTTTCCAAGAAACATACAACCCCACAAACTACAAATTCTATCACCCAACAGGACACAAATCTTGTTTTCCATATAGATTAGACACACAAGAACGTGCAATCATGGGAGGAATTCGAGGCGTAGGATTCGGCGCATTGTTCGGACTTTCCGATGGAATTGAAGACTGTTTTTGTTTGGGAATGCACGCAAATTTACTGCAAAAAAAATATCCACACGCAGAAATCAGCATATCATTTCCACGAATCAGGCCGACGAAAAACGAAGAAGATTTGAACATAAAAGAAGTTCCCGAAACAAAATTAATGCAATTTATAATCGCAACCAGAATCTTCTTGCCATTCGCGCAAATCACAATCTCAACTAGAGAATCCAACCAATTTCGTAACTTGTCACTCTTAATGGGAGCTACCAAAATCTCCGCAAGCGTCGACACAGGAATCGGAAGACGTAATGATGAAAAAGATAAAGGCGATGAACAATTTTTGATCAACGACACACGAACAGTCGACCAAGTAGAACGCGACTTGGCAAAGTACAATTTGTATCCTGTGTATAGCGACTACATTGATGTGTAGAATTTAAAACCAGCGTTTTTTAAAATAACGCTGGTTTTTTTGATTTATTTATTAAGTTGTTCTTCAACCTGTTTTGATACTGATTTTTCTCCACCTATTATAGTTATCATTGATTCATTTTTTGTCAGATATTCTTTAATTTCTGATGATAGTTCGTCTTTTGCACTTAATACTAATACCGCATTTTCTTTATCTGCGTATGGAGCTGACACTAAACTATCTGCAAAGTTTTCTCCACTTGCTATTATAAATTTATCTGATTTGTTCATCAATTTTGCAATTTTAAAACTTGTTTCGTAGCGATTATCTCCCGCAATTCTTTCAACTTTTGATTTAGTAATAGTTTTTATATCATTAAAAGTTTTATTTGAGATTGATTTTTCTCCTCCAGCTACGTTTATTTTTTCCAATTTTAATTTACTTAATAGTTTTATAACTTCAGAATCAATCGTATCTTTTGCTACAAGTAATATTGGTGTATTATCTCGGTTAGATAAATTGGTTATTGCCAATGCATCTGCAAAGTGTTCTCCACTTGCTATTTGCAATTTATTAGAATTTGACTTATGGATAACTTTTTCTGCAATTTTTAAGCTTGTTTTATATCTGTCTTTACCAGCTATTCTAGTTACAGAATATTTATTATTCTTTAACTTGTCTAATACTTCTACTTTAATAGAATTTTCTCCGCCTATTATAATAACATTCTTAGCCTTTAACCTTTTAATTTCATTTAATGTATCTTTTGAAATTTCATCTTTGGATGTGTATAATATAGCTGCTCTTTCATTTTTGGCTAAAGGAGATGCTGAAATTGTATCAGAAAAAGTTTCTCTATTAGCTATAATAACTGTATCTGTACCATTAGGGTAAGTTTCTTTTGATACTTCAATAGCTGTTAGTTCTCTATTTTCCCCAGATATTCTGTTGATATTTTTAGTTGTTTTTGAACTATTACTTTGGCTGACATTTGGATTTTCGAAATTTTTAGAGTTTTCTTTTAATTTCCATTTTCTTAGTTTTATATTATTTTTGTTATCGGCTTTAACAAAATCAAGAGCTTTTCTATAGTTTGCGGTTGATAAATTCTCGTTTAATTTTTTTAAATAATCTGAATCATTCAACTCGTCGATAGCCCTTGAATTTTCAACTATAGAGTTCTTCACTACAACTCCAAATCCATTTTTTGTTTTTTTAGATTTTCCTGTTATTTTTACTAAGGAATTCTTGCTGTAAAAATTATCGAAATTTTTTCCTGTTCCTGTAGACCTTCCTGCTAGTTCCCCAACATCAGTTGTAGGAGAAGTTGAATTTAGGTTTACACTAGAGTAATTGTTAAAAATAACGCCTGATTGGTATCCGCACAACCCACCTATAGATACTTTATTTAATAAACTATCTGCTGTTATATTGCCTTTTGAATAACTGTTAAATAGCGCTCCAAATGCATTAATTCCAACAAGTCCCCCAGCATAAATATCTTTCGATTCTCCTTTTGCATCAATTTGAATTTCTGCAGATGAGTTTATTATACTAGACTTCAATGATTGCCCTGCAATTGCTCCTATATATTGTTGCGTTCTCATAGATTTTGAATGTATTTTTCCGTTAACATTTACATTATCAATAAAAGCGCCATTTTGTATTCCACCTGCAACAGCTCCTACAAATACTCTATCTTCAGATAAAATTGTATTATATATTTCAAAATCTTTAATGTTTAAATTATAAACCTTTCCTCCATCTATTACTGCAAAAAGAGCCGCAAATCTGTATTGGCGAGGTGTTTTTTCTGAACCAATCTTCATATTTGAAATAGTATGATTGTTCCCGTTAAAATCCCCTTTAAATGGGTGTTTACCTTGAGATCCTACCACTATCCATTCTTTTGTAAGTTTAATATCTCTATTTAATTTTACGTATTTATCAGCATAGTTTTCCTCTTCATTAACTGACCTAGCAAAATCTAGAAATTGATTTTCATTATCTATTATAAATGGATCATCTTTAGTTCCTTTACCTTTTTCAAATATATTATAATTTAGCTTTGAATAGTCTGTTATATCATTTATCTTTGATTTTTCTACCGCTTTTAATAAAGCCTCTTTTAATTTATTGTTTTTGATATCAGATATTTTTTCTTTTTTATTAATTATTTTATCAATTTCTTCTTTTGTAACTCTTCCTTCAAGAGTCTTAATGTCTATGATATCACCTTTTTTATCGAATTTAACTTTTACAACTAATGATTTATCTTTACTTCTTCCGTAAAAATCACCTTCATTTATTCCTTCTTTAGAATTCATTTGAAGTTGTTTTATAAGCTTTTCTGTATTTATATCATAAACCACCAATGTCTTTTTGTCAGAAAAAACAGGAAAATCTGATGAGTTTGTCCATTCGAAAATATTTTCAGCTAGATTTTCATCTTTTTTCCAGTAATCTTTTGAACGGCTTCCTTTTTTTAAATTGATTCTAGATTTCTTAAGATTAGAATTTAGTATATTAGCAAGACTACTCGACATTTCTGACTTTGTCATTCCCTTTAAATCCATACTAACACTACCTTCATATGCCATTCCTTCGTCGCTTACACCACTACCTTTAACCATCCATCCAATAGGAACAGAAGGTTTTATAATGTTTTTATTCTTAGTAGCATTATCAGTAATTAGGACAGAATCCTTATCATAATAGCTTTGGAAAGTTAATCCAATTCCAGTTACCCATCCTGTTATCGCTCCGATAAAACCAGTGTAACAATCGCTAATAATATCATTTGTAGAATAGCAGTTTGAAATAGTTCCTGCATTTACACCACAAATTCCACCTAAAGCAGTGCTTCCTTCTTTTGTAACTCTATTTGCATTTGCTGATATTTTACCTTTAGAATAGCAATTAAAAACAAGACCCCTGTTAGAAAGAGCCATGATTCCTCCACCTTCAGCAAGCCCTCCATCAGATTCTACTCTTATATCAATATCGCTTTTTGAATTTACTATTTTTTGTCTAATTCCATTTGAAATAACTCCCCCTACAAAAATATTTGTCTTTGGATGAGTAGTTTTTCCAATTAATTTACCAGTAACTTCTATGTTATTAATAGTTGAACCATTAGCATATCCTGCTAATGCGCCAACATAAAGCGCACTATCTGATATTAAATTAAAATCAACATCTATTTTTAAATTTTCTATGTAGCTATTAGCTCCTAGCACTCCAAATAATCCATAAAAAACAATTTTTTTATCTTTTTCTGATGGATCTTTGTGCAAATTATCTTTGCTTCCAATTTTTAATCCATTTATTTTATGATTTTTACCATCAAAATGACCATTAAAAGCGTATTCTCCCAATCCTACAGGAACCCAATCATTATTTAATTCAATGTCACTTGAAAGCTCAACATACTTATCTTTGTAATCTTGTGTTTTTGATAAACTATAGGCAAATTTAATAAGCTGATCTTTATCACTAATTTTATAAGGATCTTCTTTAGTTCCTTTTTGTCCTTTAAATAATTCATCTACAGTTATTGTTTTTTCATTAACTTTTTCTGTATGATTGTCTTCATGTGTAGATGGATTTTCATTGCCATCCTGCGACTTGTCTTCCTTATTAGTAGAGTTTGAAACAGCATCTGGTTTATTTTTAGTTGTTTTCTCATTCAAATTCTGCTCAAACTTGCTCTTACTAAAGTCATTTTCGTTATTTGCTAAACTTCCAACAGGAATCATACTTGTCGTCATAATTCCTGTAAGAAATAGCGCCATTATTTTTTTCTTATCTAATTGCATAATATCTCCCTCCGAGTAAAAATAATAATCATTATCTGTGATAACGATTATTATTTTACAGTTAAATTTTTTTCTTGTCAATAACATTTAATGAGAAATCTTTATATCATAAGTTAATTGACAAACTTTGCCATTAGCCATACACTTTAATTATAAATATTTTGAGGAGGGGTTTATTTGGACAGAAAAACTCACAAGCTTGTTCAATGTGCAGTGCTTGCTGCTTTATGTTTCATCACGTTCACTTATTTGCAAATCAAGGTGCCTGTTCCGGGTGGAGATTTTACATCAATCCATTTTGGTAATGTGTTCTTGGTTTTGGCAGCGCTTTTACTTGGCGGACTTTACGGTGGACTTGCTGGTGCTATCGGAATGACTATCGCAGATATCATGGATCCTGTGTATATAATGGTCGCTCCGAAGACTTTCGTGTTGAAGTTGTGTATTGGTTTGATTGTGGGAGCAATCGCTCACAAATCCAAGAAAATCAACGAATCTAACGACAACAAATACATTTTGAAGTGGGCTGTTATCGCTTCATGTGCAGGGATGTTGTTCAACGTGTTCGCTGATCCATTTGTAGGTTATTTTTATAAATTATATGTCTTGGGTCAACCACAACAAATAGCATCTGCGTTGGCGAAAATCAGCGCCGGTGTAACTTTCTTCAATGCTGTTGTGACTGTTATCGTTGCAAATATTTTGTACATGGCAGTACGTCCAGTGTTGAAACGCTCACATTTATTGGATTAAAAAATGCGTCAGAATAAAATCTGACGCTATTTTTATTGACAGTTCAAATAGAAGATATTACAATTAAGTTAGAAAGTAGGAAATTCTAACTTGAGAGGTGATAATATGTTAGTTGAACTTAAAGCAAAGTCGCAAGTGACAATTCCAAAAGATATTGTGAATTCTCTTGATTTGAATCAAGGTGACCAATTCGAAGTTATGGAAGAAGATGGCAAGATTATTTTCGTCCCTGTAGCTGTATATCCAGAATGTGTGATTGAAAATTTAAAAAAATCCGTTAAAGAACTAAAAGTTTCGATTGAAAATGGCGACCAACCTGTTTTTGACAATATTGATTCTCTTTTTGAAGAGTTGGACAAATAATGAGCTATAAAATAACTTACACAAAATCATTTAAAAAACACTACAAAAAATTATCTGATATCGAAAAAAAGCAAACAAAGAAAAAACTTTCATTCTTTATAGATAATCCAACTCACCCATCTTTAAGAACGAAGAAAATTCAAGGTAGTAATGGCTTGCGGGAATCTTCTGTAAATATGGATATCCGAATTATTTGGTATTACGAAAATAATGAGATGATTATTTTATTGGATATTGGTCATCACGATATTTTATTTGATTTTTGATTGGATTAAAAAATGCGTCAGATTTTACTCTGACGCTATTTTTGTCATTACCCTATCGCTATAAACACAATTGCAAGTATCAACGCTAATAGTCCTACAAGGATGCATTTTCTACAAGTAGATATTCTTTTTAATATCATTTCTAGTTCTTTTTTGGTAAATTTTCTGTTGTTTTTTCTCATCAAGATTCTATCTAACGCTACTGGTTGGCGATTGTTTTGCGAGATAGTTTGCCACACTTTTTCTGAGTTTACGTTTTTTCTAACCTTGGCGATTGCCAATATTTTCGATATCGAATAAATTCCATAAATGAGTGCTACAGCAAATACTCCCAAAAACACATAGCCTACTATTTTCATTTCATCATCTCCTTTACGATTAGTATAAATGAGATTTCAATTTTACTCAACTAACCCTCATCGCTCTGAATGAATTCAAAATAGCAAGCACTGTAACTCCGACGTCTGCAAAGATTGCAGCCCACATATTTGTAAGTCCAAGCGCCGATAATATTAGCACGATTATTTTCACACCGATTGCAAAATACGCGTTTTGTTTTGCGATTTTGAGTGTTTTCTTGGAAATTTTAATTGCTTGTGCGATTTTCGTTGGCTCGTCTGTCATGATTACGACATCACTCGCTTCGATTGCCGCATCGCTTCCGATTTGCCCCATGGAAATTCCGACATCACTGAGTGCAAGCACTGGTGCATCGTTGATTCCATCTCCTACGAATGCAACTTTTCTTCCTTTTTCTATCAATTTCTTTACAATTTCAACCTTATCTTGTGGAAGTAGCTTGGATTTGTATTCGTCAATTTTAAGATTTTCTGCTACTGATTTGGCTACAGATTCTCCATCACCAGTTAGCATGTAAGTTTTTTCGATTCCGACATTTTTCATATCAGTTATCGCTTGGGCGCTGTCTTGTTTGACTTCGTCGGCGATTCTGATATATCCCGCAAATTTTCCATCTATCGCAACGTATACAACAGTGTCTGTAGTATTTATCGGTTCAAATTCAATATCTTTTAAAAGCTTAGCATTTCCTGCTAGGATATGTTTGCCATTTATCACAGCTTGTATCCCTTGGCCTGCGATATTTTCTGCAGATTCCAAGTTCAAATATTCTTTGTCCCCATAATAATCAATGATCGATTGTGCGATTGGATGGTTGGATGATTTCTCAGCACTCGCAACGTATTTTAGCATTTCTTCATCTGAAATATCAAATGATTTTGCTTCTACAACTTTGAACACACCTTGTGTCAATGTTCCAGTTTTATCCATAACAACAGTGTCTGTTTCTGCAAGCTTTTCGATGTAGTTACTTCCTTTAACCAAAATCCCTGCCTTGCTGCTCGCACCGATTCCTGAGAAAAAGCTCAACGGAATACTAATTACAAGTGCGCAAGGGCACGAAATTACAAGGAATGTCAATGAACGATACAACCATGTTTGGAAAGGTTGTTTCAATATCAAAGGCATCAATATCGCAAGCGCTGCTGCGACCAATACTACAACAGGAGTGTATACTCTTGCAAATTTCGTGATGAATTTTTCTTGTTTACTTTTTTGGCTGGATGCATTTTCAACCAAATCCAAAATCTTCGTCACTGCAGAGTTTTCAAAATCCTTCGTAACTTTCGCATTCAAAACCTTGTCCATCACGATGTATCCCGACAATAGTTCCTCGCCTTTTGCGACAGTAATTGGAACACTTTCTCCAGTCAACGCCTTCGTGTCAACCATGGAGCTTCCATCTACTACCACGCAGTCCAACGGAACTTTCTCTCCTGGTTTGACTACGATAATATCTCCAACATTCACATCGTAAGGATCCACCTTATCGTAACCATCTTCCGTTTTCAAATTCGCAAAAGTCGGTGCAATGTCCATCAATTCCTTGATAGAATCACGAGATTTCCCAACGGCCTTGTCTTGGAAAATCTCCCCGATTTGATAAAAAAGCATAACAGCAACACCTTCGGCGTATTCTCCAACGAAAAACGCACCCAAAGTTGCAATCATCATCAGGAAATGTTCGTCAAATAACTGACCGTTTTTCAAATTCAAAAACGCTAACTTTATTACTGGAATTCCTACAATCAGATAACTCACAGCGAAAGCCGCAAGTCTTGCGTATGGTTGTTTGATAAAAAATCCGATTACAAAAAATACCGCCGAAGCTATCGTTAATTTTATTTCCTTATTCATTATTTCACTTCAACATAAGGCTCAATTGATTTGATGATGTCCTTTGCTTGATCCAACACAGAATCAAACTTATCATCTTCTACATCCAACACCATTTTTGTAGTGATAAAATTCACAGTGACAGAATTTACTCCGTCCAATTCCTTGATTTTGTCTTCCATTTTTGCTGCACAATTTGCACATCCCAAATTTTCTAATGTATATCTTCTTTTCATAACTTTCTCCTTTTTGTTTTTTTATTTTTTTAAATTATTGTCGTTATTCTTGCACGTGTACCATCGCAATGTCGAAGATTTCTTTCACATGATCATCCGAAATCGAATAATACACAACTTTTCCTTGACGTCTAGTCTTCACAATGTTGCTTTGTTTCAACACTCTCAATTGGTGGCTAATTGCAGATTGGCTCATATTCATCACAGCTGCAATGTCGCACACGCACAACTCTCCGCTTTCCAACGCCATCAAAATCTTCACCCTTGTTTGATCTCCGAAAATTTTGAACATATCGGACAAATCGACGATCAATTCGTCATCTGGAAGCTCATTGATAGCTTTTTTCACATTATCCTCGTGAATTAGCGTTACTTCACATTTTTCATCGTTGAATTTATCTATATCTATCACATCCTTTATATGAACATATGAATACTTGTTCATTTGTTAATATGATAATATCATTTTATTTTTAGTTTGTCAATAAAAAAAAGAGATTTTTTTGTAAAATTTTGATATAATAAATTTGTAATACAAATGTAATACATTTTTGAAAAATAAAAGGAGGATAAAATGTCTCGTGTAATAAGCGTAAGATTTAATGAAAATGAAATAAATGCGTTGAATAATATTGCCGACACTCACGGTGTGGGACTTTCAACTATGATTAAAACTTTAGCCCTCGAAAAATTATCCGATGAGTACGACATTCAAGTAGTAAAAGAATACGAAGAATCCAAGAAAAACAAAAAAATCGAATTAGTCGATCACGATGAAGCTTGGAAGGAAATAGGTATTGAAGAATAATGGTCTACAAATTAAAATATGAAAAGAAAGCTATAAAACAAATCCAAAAACTAGATAACAGCGTCAAAATCATGCTCAAAAAATGGATTGAAAAAAATCTTCTGAACACCGAAAATCCTAGAGTTCATGGAAAAGCATTGGTCGGGGATAAGTCCGGCTTTTGGCGATATAGAATTGGAAATTACCGATTAATCACAGAAATCAGAGACGATGAACTTTTGATAATAGCCATCTCGTTTGAACACCGTAGTAGTGTGTACAAATAAAAAAGAGATTTTACAAAAAAATCTCTCCTATATTTAAATCTTCAATTGTTCCGTCGTTGTATTTTACTTTCAAGCTAAAATCGTCATTGATATTCATTGCAGTAGCTGGAACATATTCTCCGTTTTTGTGTACTTTGATTTCATTACCAATAAACGTGGCTTTCTTTCGATATTTTTCAACCAAACTATCCCTATCCTCGCTCCAAAATTCTAGGAAATTCTGCATTATTTTAATAACCAAATCTTCTCTTTTATCTGAGTCGTTTTTTTCTTCGATAAATCCAGCCGTATCTTTGATATCTTCTGGAAAATCCGTTTGGTAGACGTTAATTCCAACACCAGCCACGATATCCAAGCAGACATTTTTCTCAACTTTACATTCTGTGAGTATGCCGCAGATTTTCTTACCGTCAAGTAGAATATCATTGACCCATTTAATCGACGTATTCACGCCGAAAATTTCGTCAATTGCATAGCTTACGGCAATTCCCATAATTGGTGTGATGAATTGCGATTGTTGGAATGTCATTTCTTCATTCAACAAATATGAAAAATACAATCCATTTTCAGGCGAGAAGAACTTCCTTCCGTAGCGTCCCTTGCCTTTTGATTGTGAAAATGCGACCATCAACGTATCATCTTGCTGATGATTTAAAATCTCGTCGTTTGTCGATGTAACTTCCTTTTTAAAAATCACCTTATTTATTCCAGTTTGTTCTTTGATTTTTTCAATATCCATTAACCCTCATCCCATCTATTCCACTTTTTACGTTCTTTTTTGTTCATTTCCTTGTCATCATCTTCTAGTCTTTGCTTCAAAACAGCGATAATTTCATCCTTTTTGTCTGGAATTACAGATGTCACAGCCACTGCCTTAGTCTTGTGAGTTCCGTTGTAGACGCATCTTATGTTCAAATTTTCCACAAGCATTATCTCCTCTTGGATTTGCTGTCTGATGGACACTCTTTTGAAATCATGATTTCTCACGTTTTCCACAAGCTTTGCATTCTTGAACAAAACCAAATTCACAACCACAATTTCAAACGGATTCACCTTGTTCAGAAACTCTGCAGTCTTCATTATATGTTCACGTGAATGTGCTTCTCCGCCAAGCCCAAGCATAATGTATGTGGAATATTTTATTCCCAGATTATCGAGTCTGTGAAGTGCCGTCAATTGTTCTTGTGATGTGACGCCTTTTTTATGGTAAGAAAGCACCCAATCGCTTCCCGACTCAATCCCAATGCAAATACGATCAAGCCCCAGATTTTTAAGTTCCAACAATTCATCGTCAGTTTTTCTGAGAATATCATCACTTCTGGAAAAACACGACACGTACTTCATACTTGGGAAATTCTTTTTGATTTCTTTCAAAATCTCCGTCAAATAATCATTCTTCAAACACAAAGCGTTACCCTCCAAAAGCGTGAACTTTTTCGGAGTAAACCTTTTGTCTTCGTAAAATTCTTTCCTATTTCTAATATAATTTTTCACATCTTCAATGTCAAAAACCTTGAATTTCTTGCCTACATTCAAATCACAATAGATGCATTTGCCATAAGAACAGCCCACAGTTACGGGAATCATTTCGTTGTGCATTTCGGGCATCGGAGTGTACATATATCTATCGTAAAATCCGTCAATCATTTAATCACCTTTGTTTGATATTTTACAAGTATTATAACACAAGATGTGTTTGCAATATGAATTTGTGTGTATCTAATTTTACCAAATAAAAAACCGGACACTAAGTGCCCGGCTAAAAATATTTTTTTAATCTTCTATGGCGTATTTGTGTGCTGTTTCAGCATAAATTGTATTCGTACCACCGATTATATATAGATATTCTATCTTAGATTTTTCGATATAATCATCAGTTACTTTTACTGGTGTTGATTTTGATAAAAGTATTGGTGCTTTTCTTCTTGCACATACAGGTCCGATTACCAATGCGTCAGGGAATACTTCTCCCGATGCTACAAATACTTCCTTAGATTCTGGATATGTGTAACTTGCAACTAAAATTGCAGTTTCATATCTGTCTTGTCCGCTAAATCTTCTGATTACTTGTGGCAATTGAGCTTCCAATTTCTTGGATACTGAATTTTGTCCACCTGCAACGTAAACTCTCTTAATGTTCAAATCTTTAAGAGCCTTGCTTACCTTCTTGTCCATTTGATTTCTTGTAACCAATAGAATTGGTGCGATTTCTTTTGAACCAAGAGGTGCTGTTGCCAATGCGTCAGGGAAATTTTCTCCAGATGCAATGATGGCTTTGTTAACTTTGCCAGTTAATCTTTGGATTTCGTAAGCTAATTCTGATGAAGTTACATATCTATCACGACCCCAAATTCTTTGAACTTTGTTTTGATCGTATTTTGCTAATTGTGATTTAACATTTTCAGAAATGGATTTGTGACCACCAACGATAATAACTTCACTAGCTCCCAATCTTACAATTTCTTTTGCAACATCATCTTCTAGATATCTTGTGTTGTTCAACAATATTGGAGCATCCAATACGTGAGCCAAAACAGTTGCAGTCAACGCGTCAGGATAATTTCCTGAATCGGCAATGATTACATATTTTGACTTGTTGAAGAATCTCTTAGAAGTGTTGATCGCTGTGTGAACTCTGTCCTTACCAGCAACACGTTCAACGTATCTGTTATCATGTTTTTCAGGTTTTCCTGGTTCTGTTCCTGGAATTGCTCCTGGATTTTCTCCCGGTGTTCCAGGATTTGTGCCTGGTGTTGTTCCTGGTTTGTCGCCTGGCTTATCACCTGGTTTATCTGGATTTGGTTTGTCTCCTGGTTGGTCGCCTGGCTTGTCACCTGGTTTATCTGGATTTGGTTTGTCTCCTGGTTGGTCGCCTGGCTTGTCACCTGGTTTATCTCCCGGTTTATCTCCCGGTTGGTCGCCTGGTTTGTCGCCCGGCTTGTCACCTGGTTTATCTGGATTTGGTTTGTCGTCTGGCTTATCAGGGTTTGTTCCTGGTGTTGTTCCCGGAGTTTTATCATCCTTGTAGATAGCCTTGATTGTATCTCCATCATTGTATTGGATAGCTTTTTCAATCGAAGTATCCCATCTTTCAAACTCATATCCTTTATTTGCCACAACTTCTGGAGCAAATCCTTTCAATACGACTGCAACATTTGGATTTACAAACAAAACTTTTGTTGTTACAGTTGAATCTTTTATCTTTCCTTTTTCTGTTGTGTCGAATGTCACCTTAATATATCCAGATGGTTTTTCTGAATCGTCATCTTTTGTCTTTGGAATTACATCAGCTAACTTGTCATATTGTGCAGTAACTGTTTTATCTGCTTTTATTGCAAAGTCATCTTTTGTATCCCAAGCTTTAAATTGATATCCAGTTTCTGGTGTTACTGTTGGTTTTTGTAAATCTTTTAATGTCTTGTTAGCATTTGGATTTACATAATATACAGTTTGTCCAGTTAAGTTACCATTAGCTCCCTTGTCAAATATTACTGTTACATATCCTTCAGGTTGTGCGTTTGGATTACCATCTTTATCAGTTGAAGGAATAATATCATCTAACTTTCTGAAGTTTCCTGTAACTGTTGTGTCAACTGTATACTTAGCCTTTGTCGTTGTATCAATATCCCAAGCTTCAAATTCATAGCCTATTTCAGCTTTTGTATTTGGTTGAGAAATTGTTACTTCTTCATTTGGATTTACAAAGTATGTGATAGTTTCTCCATCTACTATTTGTCCACCTTCGCCTTTGATTACGAAGTTAACAGTTACATATCCGTCAGGCTTTTGTTGATCGTCTTCAGTTTTTGGAATTACTGAATCAACTTGGTTAAAGTTTGCAGTTATTGTTGTAAGTTCTTCAGTGTATTGAGTAGGAATTTCTGCATTTTGACTCCATCCTCCAAATTCAAATCCCGTGTTAGGTTTTGTTGTTGGTGGTGTCAATTTTACATACTTAGTTGGATTTACGTAGTATGTTGTTTCTGCGACAGTTCCATTATCTCCCGCTACAAACTTAACTTCTACATATCCGTCTGGTTTTTCTACACCTGGTTTTCCTTCAATAACATCATCAATTGGAGTTGATTGTGCTTTTACAACAACGTCTTTGTCTTTTATTTCAAGTGAATCGTCCTTGTCCCAATTCTTGAATTCAAATCCAATTTTTGCTTCTACGTTTGGTTTTGCAAGTTTTTCTAAAATTACACCTGAATTCTTCTTTACATAGTAGTATTTTACATCTGATAAAGTAAGACCTTCATCTGCTTCGAATGTTACTCTTACATATCCTTTAGGTCTTGTGATTGGCTCTTGTGGATCGTAAGGAATTATATTTTCAGCTTCTGTATAAGTTGCAGTGATTGTTGTAGCTGTTTCAAATTTCTTTGGAGTGCTTGGCTTATAAACATCTCCGTCAGCTTTTTCGCCAATCTTCCATTCTTTAAATGTGAAGTGTTGTTTTCCTGTTGGATTTGATACTGGAATTGTAACTTCCTTATCTGGATTTACCCAGAATATTTGAGCAGTAGAATCAGTCGCCTTATCCGTAGGAACAAATTTCACTTCAACAAAGTTGTTAGGAACGTCCTTTGGTTTTTCTGTTCCTGTTTGTGGAATTACATCTTTTACATATTGCGCAACAAGTGTAATATCTTTTGTGATTTTTTCTGTTGCTGGATCAAAATCTTTTCCATCGACTTTCCATCCAATGAACGTGTAATTTTGTTTTTCAGGATTGTTAACTTGTGTGATTAACTCATTGTGTTTTACTTTTTGTGATGGAATATGAGTTCCACCATCTGTATTAAATTCAACTGTATGAGTATCTGCATTCCAAATAGCTTCTGCCGTTGTGTTTTCATTAATAGTGAATGTTTCTCCCGGTTTGTAAATCTTATCTTTTATCTTCCATCCTTCTAATACGAAATTATCTTTTTTAAGATCATTTCCACCAGCCAAAGTAATTTCTGTACCTACATCATAAGATAGTTCTTTTGGAACTGTTCCTGAAGTTTTATCATCAGCTTTATAAGTCATAGTAACTTTATTAATCTTGAAAGTTGCTACATATTTCTTGTCAGTTATGATTTCTTCATTCTTATCGATATTTTCTAACCATTTAACAAATGTATAGTTGTCATTTGGTTTTGGTGTAGGAATCGGAAGATTTTCTGAACCTACTTTAACTTTCTTAGATGGATTTACATAATAAGTTTTATCTCCACCTTCAAGGCTACCATTGTCATCAGATGTGAATTCAACTTTCACGTATCCCTTAGGTTGTTCTACATTATCTCCTGCTGGTATTACATCGTCTAGTTTTTTGAATGTGAACTTGAATGTTGTATCTTCCTTGAAAGTATCGATTATCTTTTTGCTCTTATCATTTATCCAAGCTCCACCATCTGCTGTGTAACCTACGTTTGGATTTTTAGTAATGGCATTTGCTTGATTAGTTAAGCTTACTTCTACGTTTGGATTTACATAGTAAACTGTAGTTCCTTCCAAAGTGCCATTTTCATCAGCTACAAATGTTACTGTAACATAACCATCTGGTTTTGTTTGATCTCCTGGAATTATATTTTCTAAAGGAGTATATTGTGCTGTAATTGTAGTGTCTTTAGTAAATGTTTGAGTTAAAGCTTTATCCCAAGCATCTTTGCCATCTTTTTGCTTCCAGCCTGTGTTAGGTGTAACTGTTGGTACTGGTACTGTGACTTCTTTATTTGGATTTACATAATAAACAGTTTTACCTGTTATATCTTTTCCATGTTCACCTTTGTCAAAAGTTACTGTTAAATATCCGTCTGGCTTATCAGAGCCATCTTGTTTTTCTTGTGGAATCACATCGCCTTTTACATTATACTTAGCTTTTATTACATCATTGTCATTGTATTGGATAGCTCTTTCAATTTGAGTATCCCATCCAGCGAAGTCAAATCCTGTATTTGGTGTAACTTTTGGTGCCTTGTCTTCTAATACAACCGCTTTATTTGGATTTACATAATAAACGCTAGTTCCTGTAAGTTTTCCATTTTTTTCTGCGCTAAATGTTACTGTGATATATCCTTCTGGTTTTTCTGAATCGTCATCTTTTGTCTTTGGAATTACATCATCTAACTTGTCATATTGCGCAGTAACTGTTATATCGCTTATGATTTCTTTTGTATCAGCAAAATCCCACTTAGTAAATTTATATCCAGTATCGGCTTTTACTGTTGGTTTTACTATTAGCTTATCACCTAAGATTTTAGCTGGATTAGCATCTGGATTTACATAGTAAACAGTTTGTCCTTTTATTTCTGTTCCATGTTCACCCTTTTCAAATGTTACTGTAACATATCCTTCTGGTTTTGCATTTGGTGTTCCGTTGCCATCAGTTGAAGGAATAATGTCTTCAAGCTTTTTGAAATTACCTTTAACTGTTGTATCAGCTGTATACTTCTTAGCTGTTGTAGTATCTTGATCCCATTTTTCAAAGACATAGCCTGTTTCAGCTTTTGTCTTTGGTTGTGGAACTGTTACTTCTTTAGCTGGATTTACATAGTAAACTGTAATTTCGCCATCTGCAATCTTTCCACCTGTCGCTGGATCAATTACAAATGTTACTGTCTTATATCCAGCTGGTTTTTCAGAATCATCATCTTTTGTTTTTGGAACAACATCTTTCAATCCGTTAAAGCTTGCAGTGATTGTTGTGTCTTTGTCATAAACTGTTGGGATTGTAGTGTCCTTATCCCAAGCACCAAATTCAAAGCCTGTGTTTGCATTTGTTGCTGGTGGGTTAATTGTTACATATTCTGTTGGATTTACGAAGAATTTTGCAACGCCAGTAATTGAACCCTTGTCTTTGTCATCATCTTTTATAACAAATGTAACTTCATTGTAGCCTGCTGGCTTTTCATTTGGATTACCCTTGTCATCTTTTTCAGGAATAACATTATCAAGTTTTGTTGCCTTTGCAGTTACTAAAATATCAGCATCTGTGATTTCAAATGTGTCTTCTGTATCCCACTTTTCAAACTTATATCCAGTTTTTGAATCCACAGTTGGTTTAACTATTGTTTGGTTGCCAAGTTTTATTCCAGCATTTTTCTTCACATAGTAATAGTTTACATTTGATAAAGTAAGTCCCTCTTCTGCTGCAAACTTAACTCTTACATATCCTTCAGGTCTTGTGATTGGCTCTTCTGGATCGTAATGAATGATGTTTTGTACATCAGTATATTCAGCTTTAATTACTGTTTCTTTTGTAAATTGTCCCTTAATTTCATTTGCCCAAGTTCTTGAAGTTTCTTCATTTGATTTCCAATCCTTGAAAGTATAGGCCTTAGCTTCTTCAGTTTCTGTTTTATCAACAGTCTTTCCAATTGGATTATCTACTGGGATTGTAACTTCCTTAGTAGGGTTAACCCAGAATGTTTTTTCGAAAGCTGTTTCACTTGTAGCCTTGTCTGTTGTCTTAACTATAACTTTTACGAAGTTATCTGGAACTTTTGGCTTATCTTCGCCTTCTTTTTGTTCTACTACATCCTTAGCAAATCCCGGTGATATTACTGTGTCCTCAGTAAACATGTGACGTTTGCCGAAATTATATACCCCATTATCTGTTTGGTCTTCATTTTGTGCTTTTTTGTCTGCTGACCAATTTGTGAATCCTAAATTTGCTTTTTCTTCATCTGTTAATTCTATCTCAGGAATATCTACCCAAGCTTTTGGGTTAACATAATAAATCTTGCTATCTTTGTCGTTAGGTTTTCCACTTGGATTTACCGTAACTTTCTTATATTCACCAGTTACATTCACTAAGTCTCCATTAGGTGCTGTAGTTGCATCCTTTAAAACTTTTGGCATTTCTCCTGATGTCAAAGCTTCGTAAACATTTTTGTATATTTTGACAGGAATTTCAATTTTTTGAACAGAATTATCTGCAAATTTTATCTCTGCCGGAACTTTAATTTCTCTTACAAGTTCTGTAGTGTCATTTTTATTTAGTTCCTTAACTTGTTCGTAAATCTTATTATCGATATCTGCATCAAATATAATTTCTGATCCTTTTGGCAATGATTCTTCTTTGCCATTCTTGTACCAGTGAACTTGTTTATTTAATTGGTCAGTAGTTGGAGCAAAGTTATTATTATGTTCCTTGTTAGATTCTGTAACAACTAAAGTATCAATCTTTACATCTGACCATTCAAAGTAAGCTGTAAAAGTATATCCCCTATCGATAATTGTGTTATTGTTTAAAAGTTTTTGTTTGTCCCATTCTTTAAATCTTCGTCCTGCATCCGGTGTTACATAATACTTGCTTGTTTCAGCAGTTTCACCATCTTTTAATTCTTGTGGTACTTGAAGTAAATCTGATTTAATTCCTTTGATTACATCGTAGTGAATAACTTTTATGTCGTTACCTTTTTCATCTTTACCAAAGGATCCACCTTCGTCAGCTTTGAATGTTACTCTGACGTAACCTTCTGGAGGTTCTTCATTTCCAGGAACTTCTATTACTCTTACGTCTTTGTAGTAGAATGTTATCTCATCGGATCCTGTTCCATTGATTCCTTTGAACTCACCAGTCTTTTCATCTACGTCGTAGAAAAGTTGTTGTTGTGGATCACTAGCCAAAACCCAGCCCGGAATTTGTCTGTAGTTTCTTGCGTCGTAGTGACGGTTTTTGCTTTGAACTTGTTCTTGGGCAATAACGCTGTATTTTTCTATTAATTCCTTCTTCTTAGCAGGATCTTTCTCAGCTTCTATCTCAGCTTTCCCTCTTTCGTCAACATAATTTACTTTGTAATCACGAGTTCTGAAATGTCTGTAGTAGAAGTGGAATACATTGTTCTTGGCTTCTGGATTATCCACAGACTTGCCATCTTGAAGAATTTTTTCTGGTTCAACTCTGATAATTTGCATATCTGTATTGTTGAACTTTACTATTGCGTTGTATTCTTCGTATTGTTTCTTAATGTCTTCATTTGATATTTTTTCTAACTCTTCATGAGGCATTAATGTCCAATCTTCATCCTGATAAATCGCACTGGCCGATACGTATTGGTTAGCTCTAGTATCGCGTAATATTTGTTTCTTAGGGTGATAAGCATCTTTTATTTCATTGCCATCTTTATCTATAAAATGGTGATATACTTCGACATCCACACGATTATTTTCAACCCAAATAGCTTTCAAATAAACATTGCTTACGACATCATTTCCGAATGGATATCTTTCTGGAACATGATAAGTTTTAGTGTACGAGTCATCAACAGTTCCGTCTTCTTTGTATCTAACCCATTCCCAACCCAAGAAGTCATATCCTTTACGTGTTGGTTTTGGAAGATTTTTTAATTGTTGCAAATTATTAACCGTGAAAACTTGCTTGTTAGCTTCATTGTTTTCTTTTATAGGATATTCTGTAGGTTTTCCATCTTTATCTACAGTAACTCTATCCTTAGTCAATTCATCTGCTTTGATATCTCTTAGCGTTCCTTGATTTGGGTCTACAGTTATCTTCCATGGCTTGTCGGGTTCTGTCCACTTAGCGTAGAGAACTTGATCATAATGAAGTTTGGTTTCTTTTCCATTTTTAATGAGGTTCTCACCAGCGGGATCCAGTGCCCAACCCCTAAATGTCCAATCATCCGGTACCCAATCCGGTCTTTCGGGCACATGGGCTGTGTCTAATTTCAAATCCTTTAGTGGTTTTTCATAAGGCACATCTAAAATATTGCCAGCACCATATTCGCTGTCATTTTTTACTGTCTTGGGATCGTTGTTTAGTTTTAACTTGTACTTGTTGCGAGTGTAGTTTGCATAATTGTAGGCATTTGCCCCATTAAAGGATTTTGTGCCCCAAGGAAATTTATCGATGTATTCGATCTTGTCGGCGTCACTTCTAAAAGGCGTTTTCTTATTTCTCTCTTTATTTAATTCATCAAAAGTTTTACGTGCGTCCCAAGTTCCAACACGACCTTTTTCTAGTCCTATCCATTCTGCCGTCCTTGTATCTTCTTTAAGGGTAAAACCTTGAAGATGAGGCAAACCGAAGGGATACCCATTAGGTCCAGCTGCACTCGTATCGCTCTTCCAATAGGACATGTCATAATCGATTTGTTCCTTGCCATCGAAATCGTCCTTTATAATATCAATGTGATGGACAACAGATTGTTCATAGGATGTCGATCCAATGGAAATCTCATATTTATCTCTTTTCTTATTTTCTCCATCCTTTATAGGTATTTGATCTGAGTGACCAAATCCCTCAAACTCTCCTGTTCCCACTACATCTTGACTGTCGATAAAATCTTCTGCACTTAAACGATAAGGTGGAGTATCGCGATAAGCTTGTTCACCCGCGTTATTGTTAATTGTCCAGCCTATTAGGCCAGTGTCTCCTTCTTCACTACCATCAGAAGTCGGAAGATTTGAAACTTCTGCATCCTTTGGCCATATTTTATCCAAGCTTTGGTTGAAGCGAACATCTACTTTATAAGGAGATCCTTCTTTCCCTATGACTTTTCCTTCTCTTGTTATAATCGGCCAGAAGCTACCTACAATATCAAATGCCTCTCCACTCGCAGCTGTAAAGTAAAGGGTGTAGACTCTGCGGTCGTAGTAGACATTGTAGACCGTTTCGCCCGTTGAGGATACAGATTTTTGAACATTAGGGTCTTTTTCAGTTGCATTTTGCTTCTTAGTCAAGTCTTCATTTAAAAAGTAATATCTTTCAAATTCTTCTTTATTATCTTGTGCCTTTTCCAATCGTCCGTCATTTAAGTCCGGGAAGGTGATGCCGTGGATATCCAAATCAGTAAGATTTGGTGTGGAACCTGTGTCAGCATTATCTATTCTTCTTGCTCCAATAAAATCGTATCGATCACGCAAAGGTAGCTTGTCGTCTTTGTCGTTGTAATCAGGCTTTTCAGTCCAAAATTGAATTACATAGTCAGCCTTTTCTTCCTCATCCCAAACTGCCGTAAATGTCACATCAGTTGCTGGCATTTTGACATTAGCCTTCAAAAAATCCATAATGGCATCGCCAGAAGAATCCTTCATTGGTTCGTTAGCTTTGAATGTATTTCCTTTTTCGTCCTTTAAATCAACAGATGGTTTCCATCCCATGAATTTTGATCCCACTCTTGTAGGTTGTTTAACAGTTGGAATAGTTTGTTCAAAATACACAAGTCTTGTTGGAATGGAAGATCCTCCGTCTGTTTTAAAGTTTACTTCATAAGTTTTGCGATTGTAACGAAACTCCACTTCGAATTGACTTGTATCTTCAGGAACTAAAACTGGAAGAACATCTGCTTCAGGTTCAAACCCGTCAATTCTGCTGTCTCTAATTGGGTTTACTTCCAATACAGAACCTGTATAACCTGTTTGTTGTGTCGGCACAACCTTTGGATTTTCTTCATACTTATTAAAATCTTCTAAATTTTGAAATTTGTGTACAATTTTTACAGAACTTTGCTTTTTACCATATACAAATTCTTGCGTTCCCACAAAATTAAATCCACCTTGTTCTGGATTTTTCGCTTTGTCTACAATATCTTTAAAATTAATATTGTATGAATTTTGTGGCTTTACATATCCCTTTAAATCAGGAAGATTAATATCCTTGTTCACCTTAGCTTTTTCAGCTTCTGTTGCATTTTCTCCTACGCTTGCAACATAAGGTTGATAGTTGATTTTGTTTTCACCATTTTTGGGTACCTTATAATCCGTGCGTAGCGTGTAGATTTTTGCCTGATCAGGATTTTTTATTAAATCCGCTGCCGTCTTACCTTTTTCTGTTTTTGCAACCTCTACAGGCAATTTGTTGTTCACAATCTCAGTTTTATTGTTCGACAAATTATTATAATCGACTCCTGCTGCCAATAAGTGTACTGGCATTGAAGTCAACACCATTATCATCGTCATAATAAAACAAATAAAACGTTTGATTTCTTTTCTGACTGAATGTCGCATAATACCACTTCCTTAATTTTTTTATTTTTTCTTTTTATTTTTAGCCATACTTAGTCTTATTATATTTATATCACAGAATCAGTGTTTTTTCAATATAATGGATTGGTATTCACTGCTCATAAATTCAAAATATAATGTTAAATAAAAATCTATAAATAAATTATGAGACGATTTTTAACAATGATTTTCAAATCCCACATAAGTATGTAATCGTTTCTGTTTGCTTTAAAATAGGAAATATTTTTTTAATCTACAATCAAAATTTTTTCAAACCAAACTCCAAATATCTTTTTATTATTATAATGTATTGTTGGACTCATATAATTTCAGAGCTAACTCTTTTTGAATTAAAATACATTTTTGAATTTGTGTGTATCTAATTTTACCCACGAAAAAAAGGACTCCACATAAGAGTCCTCATTATATCAAACTATTTTACTTCTTCAGCGCTTTCCCATAAACCGTGGATATTGCAATAACTTAATGCGAATACTTTACCTGGTTTATTAGATTTTACATAAGCGTCAACGTGTGGTTTAGTGAACACTTCGCCTTCACCGTGAGCTGATGCTTGGTAAGAAGCTACTTCTACTGGGAATTTTTCTCCTTCTGGTTGGAAGAATACTTTAATCCATGCAATGTGGTGTTCGAATGTGTTTGGGTGTTCGATTTCTTCACCAACTATTGCGCATACTTTGAATCCGTCGTCTTTTTTATCAATATGAATAACTGGAACGTGTTTTTCAGCTTTCCAATCTCCAGATTGAACTGTTTCTGTTAATTTGGCCATTAATATTACCCCCTATAAAATTTCTTACAGATTATTTATACCCCAATATTTTTTTATTAATCAAGGAGCTTTGGCATTTATAAAGTGATATTAATTGTATTTGTATAAAACTTATGATTTAGAATATCTTTTAACTCCGAAGCAAAAATAAAGTATATGGAGCAACCACACACAAGCTAATATTATACAAGGTATGTATAGTTTTTTACGAAACATTGTGAAAAATCCAATCGCCATTAGTATAGTTACCGTTAGCATAATACGTATTTTAACTTTCAAAGTCATTCCTTCCCCATTCGCAAATGTTTCCAAGTTATTTTTGTAGAGTTTAGTTCTTTTGAACCATCTATCTAATTTTTCAGAACTTTTACTAAAACAAATTGCAGATAACATTAAAAAAGGAACTGTCGGTAACATCGGCAATATCGCTCCTATTGCCCCTAATCCCAAGCTAATTAAACCTAAAATTATAAAAATTGTCTTTTTAAATTTCATATTCACCTCTACTTCTTTCTTTTTTTGCTTAAAATTATATGATGAATAGTCATAATTGGATGATAAAAAATCATTCGTGGCCCAGAAAACCTCATAACTTCACAGATTTTTTTACGCATATCCGGTTTATAACAATGAACATTACAATTAGAGCAAAAAGTCTTTGTTTCCATAAATGGACAAGAATTTATCTTTTTAATAGCATAATTTTTTAATTCTTTATAATCACTCAAGTCCTCTATTGATTTCTGGTTCTTCTTACAATATAAGTCAATCATATTGCTTATCATTTTTATTTCTTTTTTTCTTTTTTTGTCTATATCCATTTTTATTAACTCACCCTACCATTTTCTACTGAATATACTTTATCCACAATTCTCATTGTAGACAGACGATGAGAGACCAATACTACCGTTTTACCATCTTGTTGTTGATAAAGCGATTTTAAAATGACAACTTCATTAAGGCTATCTAAATTTGATGTAGGTTCATCTAGTAACATAAAAGGTGCGTCGTGCAAAAACGCCCTTGCAAGTCCCAACCTTTGACGTTCTCCTCCTGAAAGTGTATCTCCTAACTCTCCAACCGATGTATTATATCCTTTAGGTAACGTCATAATAAAATCGTGAATAGACGCCTTTTTACAAGCATTTTCTATCTCTTCATCGGTTGCATCTAATTTTGCTATTTTTAAATTATTTTTTATACTATCGTGGAATAAGTGGGTCTCTTGAGTTACAAAACTTTCCATATTTCTGAGATTTTTTGTGTTAATCTCAGAGATTTTTTTGTCAGAAATCTTTAGTTCTCCCTCTTGAACGTCCCAAAATCGCATAAATAATTTTAATATAGTTGATTTCCCGCTACCACTTCTTCCTACAATCCCTATAATTTTATTTTTAGGTATATCCATTGAAAAGTTCTTTAATATTTTTTCATTTTCGTATGCAAAGCTAACGTTATTCGCATAAGCTCCTTGAAATTTTATTTCTGATTTTCCTTGAATATCTTTTACAAGAGGTTCCTCCTCTAAAATATCTAAAACTCTATTTCCTGCTGCCAACGTGTTTTGTAATGTGCTTCCCAAATTTGCCAATGATATAACCGGTCCAAAAGAACTCATCAACGCGATTAACGGCAATAATACTCCCGAAAAATTTACAACTCCTTTTTCATACAATAAAATTGCACAAATTAAAATGGAAATATCAAATAAAATGATTACTCCATTTGTAACTGCTGCATTAATTCCCATATTTTTCTTCATATTTTTTTCTATGTCAGATAGCAATTGTGATTTTTTATCTATTTGATTTAAACGATTTTCACCATCTCCATACTGAATAGTTTCATCTAAACCTCTCATGCTATCCAATACAAAGCTCGACAATTCTCCAGATTTATTACGAAAATTAACTGCATTTTCACCACCTAATCTGTTCATTAGTATTGGTAAAATAATCCCCACAGTTATATAGGCAATTGCAGAAATAAATCCATATATTGGATTAAAACTTCCTATAAACAACACCATAACTACCGAAAATAAAACTGCTATTGCAATAGGAGATATAGTATGTGCGTAGAAAACTTCCAAAAGTTCTACATCAGAAGTAATTAAAGAAATTAAATTCCCCCTGTCTTTTCCCTCTAATTTTGCGGGACATAGCTTTCTCAAAGCAAAAAATATTTTACTTCGTATCAAAGCCAATAATTTAAAAGCAATGTAGTGATTAAAAGATTGCTCTGCATATCTTAAAAATCCTCTTATCAACGCAAATACCACCAACATAACAAAAGCAGTCATATAAGTTAATTTCACAGATTGTCCTAGCACATCTAATAGGGCAACTCCTCCTAACACCGTGATAAATGTCGCACATAAGTTTCCCAATAATCCCGTTATAATTGCCAAAATCATATATCCAGTCAGCGGTCTCACCAATCCTATTAATTTTTTCATAACAATAAATCCATTACGTTGTTTCATGGTTCTCCTCCTTGTTATAACATTCTAATTCTTGCTGAGTTTCCCACAAACTAGCATAAACACAACCCTTATCTAACAATAATTCATGACTGCCACTTTCTATTACACGACCTTTATCCATGACGTAAATAACATCTGAATTTTTGACATTGACAAGCCTGTGAGAAATCATAATTACAGTCTTATACTTTGCTAAATTATGAATTTCATTCATAATAGCCTCTTCGCTCTCTAAATCGATATTTGATGTAGCTTCGTCAAATATATACACCGGAGTATTATGAAGTAAAGCTCTCGCTAATGCCAATCTTTGACAT
Source organism: Finegoldia sp. P3-F-LR (assembly GCF_052932165.1). NCBI lineage: Bacteria > Bacillati > Bacillota > Tissierellia > Tissierellales > Peptoniphilaceae > Finegoldia > Finegoldia sp. P3-F-LR. Next base: position 41,762 of record NZ_JBRFJE010000004.1, read on the forward strand.
TGACCTCCTGATAAATTTCCTCCTTTTTCGCTAACCAATGTATCCAAACCATTCTCATTTTGAAGAAAATCAAATAATTTAGCTCTTTTTAAAACGCTTGAAAGTTCATCATCTGTGGAATTTGGCTTTGCTATTAAAAGATTTTCCCTTACAGTACCTTTAAATAAATAGCTATTATGTCCAATATACGTTATATTTTCCATAATACTTTTTTCAGTAATTTTAGAAAGTTCGATTCCAGATATTTTTATAGATCCATAATAATTTTTGTTTTTTTTCATTAAAATCGCTGCAGTTGTCGATTTCCCACAACCTGACTCGCCTACAATAGCTGTGAATTTTCCGTGTTCCAACTTCATATTTACTCTATGTAATACTTCCTTATCTTCCTCATAAGAAAAATTAACATCTCTGATTTCAATATCTCCCATTTTAAATTCATACTCGCCATCTTCAGATTCAGTAATATCTAAGAGTTTAAAAATTTTGCCACTTGCTGCCATTCCATTCATTGCAATATGAAAAAACGAACCTAAAAGTCTCATAGGCAAGAAAAATTCTGCTGATAATAAAATAATAAGTATACAACCCGACAAATCAATATTTCCAGTCTTAAAATTATACACAGCTAAGATAGAACCAATAGCAGCTCCACCATAAGCAATTACATCCATTATCGTTATGGAATTTAGTTGCATAGCCAATACTTTCATAGTAATTTTACGAAATTTTTCCGACTCTTCATTCATCTTTTCGTGCTTAAATTCATCTGACTGATAAATTTTCAGAGTAGTCAATCCTTGTAAATTTTCTAAAAAAGTATCTCCTAAAGCAGTATATTGTCCCCAATATTTTGATAATAACTTCTTAGCCCAAGTCATTACTACTGCTATAGAAATTGGAATAAGCGGAACACAAAGTAACAATATTATCGCAGAAGGGAAATTTATCGGAGCCAAAACACAAAAAAGAGTTACAGGTGCTAACATAGAATAAAAAAATTGTGGCAAATACGAACCAAAATAAGTTTCTAACTGATCAACTCCCTCTACCGCTACCTGAACTATCTCAGAAGTATTAACATCATCACGATAAGAACTTCCCAATGAAAGTAACTTCCTATAAATCTTTTTTCTAAAAGTAATCTTAACCTCTTTTGAAGATAAATAACTCATTCTCGATGATAGAAAATAACAAATCATTCTAGTTAACAAACAAAATAGAACCACTACTGAAAGATAAATAATATCTTTTTTATCTAAAGTTTTATCGTAAAGTTTACCTAAAACTTTCGTAATTGCAAACATCATTACAATATTTGCTACCAATGATATCCATTGACTCAAAACATTTAATGTAACGTATTTTTTGCTTTTCTCGACTATTTTAATAAGTCTTTTATCAATCATCATATAAATTTCTCCTCACTATATAATTTAAATATACATTTAAAATAAAATTTCATTTAAACTAATAAATTTATTCACGATTACAAATAATATTAAAAACCATTATCACTAACACTATCAAATATAGCATTAAATACCACTTTTTTCAAGTCAAAAGGTCCTTCTACTATTATATTTTTAACTTCTTGTACAATGGTTAGTTTATATCCAAATATCAAAAAAGCAGTAGTAATAAATCCAGTAAATGTACTTATTCTTTCATAAATTAATGCTAAGTCCATAAATAACAGGAATATTCCATACATAAATACAAACGATAAAAATATTGACAGTAGTATGTTTGATTTGAATATTTGAATTCCTCCAAATCCGTTTTTTCCTATAATTGAAACTATTTCGCCCTTTTCTATTTGCAAATTCTCAACGTCAAGCACTGTCTTAGCGTTGAATGATTTTTTAATATTATTAAATTGTATATACATTAGATGCTCCTATGTAAAATGGCACCGATACCGATGCCATTCTTATTATTTGTCGTATTTTTCGATGTCGTCGATTACTTTACCGATGTATTCGATGGTGTCTTTGAGTGGTTTATCTGTTGTGATGTCTACTCCTGCAGCTTTTGCGATTCCGACAGAATCTTCTGTGGAGCCTAATGCCAATGCTTTAAGCCATCTGTCCGCTGCTGGTTTTCCTTCTTCTACAATCATTTTGGATACTTGTGTTCCGATTGTAAGTCCTGCGGAGTAAGTGTAAGGATACAATCCCATGTAGTAGTGAGGTTGTCTCATCCATGTCAATTCTGATCCTTCGTTGATTTCAACGTCTTCTCCCCAGAATTTTTGAAGTGTTTCTTTGAAAATTCTTGACAAATCATCTGCTGTGAATCCTTCTTTTTTATCGATATGAATAACTGGAACGTGTTTTTCAGCTTTCCAATCTCCAGATTGAACTGTTTCTGTGTATTTATACCCCAATTACACTAAACTAATCATTAATTACATCTGGGTTTAATTCTTCAAGTCGGTTAATGTTTTTATTCAAAAGCATCATCACGCAAATGATAAGTAGAATTGTTCCACAAATTACAAATAACAGCCCAATTCCTCTGCCATTTCCAACTCCAATGATTTTCCCGATAAAAGTGTCAGATAATTTTCCGCCCTTTACTAAAAGTGGATTGAACACATTATCAGCCAAAAATCCAGCCAAAATAATTGCTATAGGTGTGATAATCTTCATTAGACAATCTACCAATGAACCAACTCTTCCAAGCATTTTAGTCTCTATTTTCAATTGCATCAGTGATCCCAAAGTACCATTCGCATAAGGAGTAGGAATCATAAATAAGAAAAATCCCACAGCAATAACAATCCAGCTGTAATTTATCCCCATAACAATCATACCAATAGAGCAAATTATTAAGCTTAGGAAAATCGATCTTACTTTGTTTTTCTCACTTGGAATTGCACCAGAAATTACTCCACCTAACACCATCGCAATTCCCGACACAGAATTCACAAGTCCGTAAATTTTTGTGTCATAATTACTCATTACCAACGGACCAACCAATACCATAGCTATGTTTGCCACAAAATTCAAAATGGAAAACACAACTATTATTTGTATAAATCCCTGTTTTTGTTTCAACAATTCAAACGCTATTTTCAAATCACTAACAATTGTCTTAGTGAAGTTAGATTCCTTAACTTCTTCGATTTCTTGCTCGATTTTTTGAGGTAAAATCGTCAAAATAGCGACGAAGAAAGTTACAAAATCAATCGCAAACAATCCAGTAAGTCCTATAAATGGAAATAACGCACCTGCAATCAACGGAGCAAGCATATTTTGAATCGCCCTGATAAGTTGCATAAAACCATTTGCGCGTGGAATATCCTTCTTTTCAACCAAAAGTGGAATTGTCGCATTAAATGCAGGATTTTGAAATGTTCCTAAAGTTTGTGACAAGAAAGTCAATGGATACACCATCCACACCTTCATGTGATTTCTTGCAAGCAAAATCATAAGTATTACTTTAAGTACAGCATCGAGCGAATCGGTTAACACTATAATATGTTTTCGTTGTTTTCTGTCTGCCATTGATCCTACAAATGGCGCAAATATAATTCCCGGTAAAATTTGAACTAAAAACGTCATCGCAAAAGTCGTGGCACTTTTTGTCATCATGAAAATCCACAACGATAATCCAAATGATGAAATCCCCGACCCAAGCATCGACACAAATTGCCCAAACCATACCACCATAAATCTTTTAAATTTTTCGTTCATTAGAATCCCCTATACTGTAATTTCGTTCTTGCTTTTTTCATAAAATGATACGCCACAGCATATAAAAGTATCAAATTCAGCACAATTTTCTTCATATCTGCTTGATTTCCCACAATTATTTTCCTAATTTCTTGTGTTATTGTGAGTTTGTATCCAAATATCAAAAACGCTGTAGTTATAAATCCAGTAAATGATGCGACTCTTTCGTAAATTAATGTAAGTGCCATGAATAAGAAGAACACACCATACATTAGAATTAATGAAAAGATTATCGCTACTATCAGATTTGGCTTGAATTGTATTATCCCATTTAATCCATTTCCCGATAAAAATATTACAATCGAAAACAAAATCGCCGCTTTTACTAACCAAACAATGCTTCTTCTGAAATAAATCATTACAATGCTGGTTCTAGATGAAATCATATTAATCAGCCCATCGCTTTTGATTTCAAATTCTATAGATTTAACGAGTTCAAATAACACTGTTTGCAACAAATACCATATCAAAAAATACGTGAACGATTCATTGTTCCAATTATCCGTTGATTTTAGCATAAATGAAACGCCCGCAAGCATGATAATATCCGATATTAGCTTTGAGAAATATTCGATTTTATAGTTTTTGTTTTCATCGATGTATTTTCGTAATTCTCCGTATTTATATCCCATACAAATTACCTCTTTTCATGCTTGTTTGAATGTTTTTATCGTATGAAAATTTGACCAAAACGGACAATATCAAAGCCTGAATCAAAAGCTGTATTATCAAATCATATCTGATATTATTCAGTTGTAATTGTGTGAAGATTTCACGAGCGTTGTTAAATGGGAATATTATTTTATTAATAAATAAAAGCACTTTGTTGTTGACTTTTACTGTAATATCTCCGAAAAACAACATATATGTTTCTGCCAAGGCGACAAAACTTCCAAGTCTTTTATATAATAGTGTGAAGCTTGATAAGAAAGTGCCCAATTGATAAAGTATGAACACAGACACAACCATCACTAAAATTATTATAGGAATGTGGTTGAATTTCGAATAATCAAAGTCTACTGATACAAATATCAGTGTGAATATCACTATTACTTTTATCGTATTCATCAAATATTCCACTAAATTTCTGTACAAAACTACAGATAGTATCCCCGTTTTTGATTGGACAATTGATATCAGTGTTCTGTCTGTTATTTCGTTTTGTATCAAAAACGTTGGTGATTCAATCGCATAAGTCGCATAATACCACAATATCATCATCAAAAACACGATTTCTTTTTCTTTTACAAACAGTCCATCTATGATGAAAAGTGCAATCAAAAGCACTGCGATGTTTGCAAATATGACGTTGAATTTGTATTTTTTGATTTCTGAGAAATCTCTGTTAAATTCCAATAACAATTTACTAAACATTTGAAATCACCCTGAAGTACACATCTTCTGCATTTAAAGATTCTTTTCTCATACTTATGATGTCACAGTTTTTCAGTAGAAATTCCTTCTCATCTTCATCGTAAACTGACAGTATAATTGAATTGTCGGTAAATTCGTATTTCGTTTTCTTCAAATTATCTAGTAAATTTCTGTTGGTGTTTTCTATTTCAATGATGTCTTTTTGTAAATCTTTTGAATCAAACAACTGTTTTGATGGTTTATCCAGTACGATTTTCCCTTCATTTATTAGAATTAATCTGGAGTTGATGTTTTTCATAAATGATAGGTCGTGACTTGTGAAGATGACTGTCTTTTGGTCTTCAACTGCTATTTTGTGTAGAAAATTCAACAAAATATTCATGCTATTGATGTCCAATCCATTTGTAGGTTCATCTAGGCAAATTATGTCTGGATTGGTTAGAAGTGTCACTATGAGCGAAAGTTTTTGACGATTTCCTTGCGATAATTCTGATACTTTTTTGTCCTTAAATTCTGTAAAATTGAGTTTACCCATCAAATTATGCACTTCATTTTCATTGTAATTAACGTGGTTTAGTCCGAGAAAATACATGATGTTTTCAGTGGCTGTTAAATAATCGTAATATCCTCCACCGCTTTCAAGCACGAGTTTCGTGTGTTCTCTGATTTTTGAATTTTGGTTAGAGATATTATCAACTCTGCATTCTCCTTGATCTTGGTACAATAATCCACATAAAATTTTAATTAGTGTGCTTTTACCGGATCCATTTTTCCCGATAATTGAAACTATTTCGCCCTTTTCTATTTGTAAATTCTCAACGTCAAGTACAGTATTTCCGTCGAACGATTTTTTAATATTATTAAATTGTATATACATTTGTTGCCTCTTATCTATGTAAAATGGCACCGATACCGATGCCAATTTTATATTATTTGTCGTATTTTTCGATGTCATCGATTACTTTACCGATGTATTCGATGGTGTCTTTGAGTGGTTTATCTGTTGTGATGTCTACTCCTGCAGCTTTTGCGATTCCGACAGAATCCTCTGTGGAGCCTAATGCCAATGCTTTAAGCCATCTGTCTGCTGCTGGTTTTCCTTCTTCGACAATCATTTTGGATACTTGTGTTCCGATTGTTAGTCCTGCGGAGTAAGTGTATGGATACAATCCCATGTAGTAGTGAGGTTGTCTCATCCATGTTAATTCTGATCCTTCGTTGATTTCAACGTCTTCTCCCCAGAATTTTTGTAGTGTTTCTTTGAATATTCTTGACAAATCATCTGCTGTGAATCCTTCTTTTTTATCGATTAATTTGTACACTTCTCTTTGGTAGTATCCTTCGATAAAGTGTGTGACGAAGTTGTGGAAGTAGGTTCTGGAGATTATTTGTCCACACAAATATCTTCTTTCTTGGTCAGTTGTTGCTTTTTCTAGCAAGTATCTGCTCATGATGAGTTCGTTTGTTGTGGATGGTGATTCCACGAAGTACATTGATGGGTCGTTGTCCAATACGTTTTGTGTTTTTTGTGAGATGTAGGATTGTCCTGCATGTCCCAATTCGTGTGACAATACGATAGCTTCTGTTAGTTTGCCAGTCCAAGATATCAACACGTATGGATGTGCCAAGAATGGAGATGCGCAGAATGCTCCTGTTGATTTTCCGAATGTGTTTACGAAATCAATCCATTTTTCGTCAAATGCACGATCTAGCATTTTGGAATAGTCTTCACCTAGGATTGATAGTCCGTCTTTGACCAAATTCCTTGCATCTTCTACTGAAATGTTTTTGGAGAATGAGTTTTCCACATCTAGCTTCAAGTCCATGAATGTAACTTTGTCCAAATCGTATTCTTTTTTGATGATTTGGGCGTATTTTCTCATGTGTTTAGGAAGTTCTTCCATTATTACGTCTAATTGTCTGTCGTACAATTCACGTGAAATGTTTTGTCTGTCCAACAAGAAATCGATCACTGAATCGTATCCTCTTAGTTCACTTTCTGCCTTTTCTGCTTGGCAATGTGATAGATAAATCATTGCTGTTGTGTTTTTGTATTTTGCAAGTTCGTTGTAGAACACTTCGTATGATTTTCTTCTCAAATCTGTGTCAGGGTCGTTGTCGTAAACTCCTTCGAACAAATTGTAAGTCATTTCGTATTTTTTGCCATTTACTTCGAAATCAGGGAATGTGATGTCGTGAATTTTAGTTGTGTTGTAGATTTCGTAGAATGAGCTGAATGTTTGTGAGAATTTGCTTATTGCATTTTCCACTTCTTTGGATAAGATGTGTTCTTTTTTCTTCAACAAATCGTCGATGTATCTTGTGTTGTTGGTGTCGTTTTTCACTTCTTCAAGTGTTTGTTCGTCAACTTGTACGAGTTCTGTTTCAAAAAAGCTCATTTTGTTTTCGATGTCTGCGATTTTTGTGAATGTCGCCATGGCTCTTTTTTGGGACTTTTCGTTGTGGCCATCTGCTTCCACATCAAGTGACGCGTAGTGTGCGATGCGGTCGATGTTAGCCACGATATCTCTGTAATCGTCCATTGCGTTTTTGATGATGTCAGCTGATTTGAGTTTGTTTTCGTAATTTTTCTTGAAATCATCTGCCATCAAATCAATTGTCTTCACTGCTTTTTCGAATTCTTCTTCTGTTTTATACAATGCAGACAAATCCCACATGTATTGTGGGTCTGCTTCTTCTCTTTTGCAATATTTTAGTATATCCATTAGATTGCCCAGTTTCCTTCCTTGAATACTTCTACTTCTTTGCCGTCAGCTGTAGTTCCAACGATTCTCATATCTTCTGAACCAACCATGAAATCCACGTGAATCAATGAATCGTTGATTCCATTTTCCTTCAATTCGTCTTCATTCATGTCCACTCCACCTTCTACGCAAGTTGGATAAGCTTGGCCGAATGCAAGGTGGCAAGATGCGTTTTCGTCGAACAATGTTTTTATGAATGTGACGTTTGATTTCGAAATTGGTGATTCGTAAGGAACAAGTGCCACTTCTCCCAAGTATTTTCCGTTTTCGTCAGTGTCGAACATATTCTTCAAAGTTTCCTTGCCAACTTCTGCATCAAAGTCCACAACTTTTCCATCCTTAAATTCAAATCTCATCTTGTCGATTGTGTTTCCACCGTAATTCAAAGGCTTAGTGCTGTAAACAACGCCGTTTACCTTGTCTTTGTGAGGTGCTGTGAACACTTCTTCTGTTGGAATGTTTGGTACGAAATCATTTCCGTAATTATCTGTGGATTGTGCAGCTATCCATACGTGTCCTTTTGGAAGTTCGATTGTCAAATCAGTTCCCAATGAATTTGTGTAGTGAAGCTTCACGAATTGGTGCTTGTTCATAAACTCTGCGTGTTTGTTCATTGTATCCAAATGTTCATCCCAAGCTTTGATAGGATCTTCTGTGTCAGAACGAGTTGCCTTGAAGATTTGATCCCATAATTTTTCTACTGCTTCTTCTTCTGAAAGTTCTGGGAACACTCTCTTCGCCCAGCCAGCACTTGGAGCTGCTACAACACACCAGCTGTTGATGTCATTCATTGTGTATTTTTGAATTGGCTTCATCTTTTCAGCAGAAACCTTGGATCTCATTTGAACTCTGTCAGGATCCACGCCCTTCAAATTTTCAGGATCTTGACAAGATACAGATATTACCCCTGCCTTTTTTTCAAAATAGTATTTGGATTTTTCAACGATAAAATCTGGAAAGTCTTTCAACGCTTCTTCTGATGCGTTTTCATAGTACATTCTGTTGATTGCATCGTCATTCCATTCCATAATAACTTCGCTGCAGCCTTTTTCGTAAGCGTATTTTACCAAAAGTCTTGCAAAATCAGCTCTTTCAACTGCACAACGAATCACAAGTGGTCTATCGTTTGCATTGATTCCTTTTTCAATAATTAATCTTGCGTAATTGTTTAGTTTTTTGTCAAAATTTTCCATATTATTCCTCCTCATATCACTAATAATATTATATGGTTTTCCCGATAATTTTTCAATTTTATAAAAATAAAATATTTGTAAAATACGTAAAAACACTGGATTTTGATTGACTTTACATACCCCATATACTAAAATCTAAATATAAATGAAAGGATGAATTTATGATTAAATACGCAATTTTTGATATGGATGGAACTTTGATTAACTCCATGTACAAATGGAACAGAGTTATTTTAGATTACATTGAAAATTTGGGAATAAAACCTGACGATGATTTTATAAGGACAATCAAAACCAAAACACTTTTGACATCTATTGATTACATTCACGAAACTTTTGACATCAAAAAAACCACAGACGATGGTTTGAACTTTATATATTACACAATTAGAAACGGATATATGAATGAATTTGATTTGAAACCGGGCGTTTTGGATATGCTCGAAAAGCTAAAATCAATGGGAATTAAAATGTGTGTTGCAACAGCCACAGAAGACCACTTGGCAATTCCTGCTCTTGAAAAACAAGGGATATTGGATTATTTTGAATTCGTGCAAACTTGTAAATCCGTTGGCTACCACAAATACGAAAACGAATATTGGAATAGTGCACTTGAAAAATTGGGCTCTAATGTGGATGACACGATTGTGTTTGAAGATGCGTTGTACTGCATCGATACGGTCGACAAAATGGGATTTAAAATCGTGGGAATAACTGACGAATCCACTGTTAATGATTATGATATAATTGATGAAAAAGTGGACCAATACATCGAATCATACGATGATTTGGACTACGATTTGTTTAAATAGGAGTTTGTATGAATAAAATAATTTATATGTTCATATTGTCCATGCTTCCTGTTTTGGAAATCAGAGGGTCGATGATTTACGCACTTGCAAATAACATCAACCCGGCACTTGCATTCGGGCTGTCTGTGATTGGCAACATCTTGCCGATACCATTTTTGATTTTGTTGACACAAAAAGTACTACAATGGTTGGATACAATCGACACTTTCAAACCATTTGTGGATTGGATTAACAAAAAAGCACAAGAAAAAAGCAAGACAATCGACAAATACGGAAGGCTTGGACTCTACATTTTGGTGGCGATTCCACTTCCTGGAACAGGCGCTTGGACTGGCGCATTAGTGGCATCATTCTTGGGATTGAGTCCTAAAAAAAGTATGCTTCCCGTAACACTTGGAGTCATCACAGCGGGAATAATAGTGATGCTTTCAACAATGGGTGTGTTGAATGTGATTAAGTAATTGGCATACAAAAAAGACCTGTGTAACCTGAACCCCAAAATCCGGAATAAGGATGGAGGGGTTCAGGTCATATGGGTCTGTAAATAATTTTGTGTATCAACCTAAATCCTGATATAAGGGTAAGGGTTGATACATTTTTTATGTATCAATACCTATCCATTCCTATAGGAATGGAGCTTGTCTTAATTTTACACGACTTTAATAAACTGTTAAATTTTTAAAAATTTGTAGCTAATTTTATACTCTATTTTTAACTTATCTAAAACCTCCCCTCAAAAAATATTGATAATTGCGATAAGATTTGATCCCAGCCACGTATTATACTTGCCCACTTACTTGAAGCGTCTACCATTGCTAGGTACAAGCTTTTTTGTAGTGAATAGTCATTTGGAAATATGGCCTTATTTTTTGTAACTTTTCTTAGTTGCCTATTGAAGTTTTCCATGGCATTTGTTGTGTATATTAGTTTTCTGATACCTTCTGGGTATTTGAAATATGTGGATAGTTCTGCCCAGTTGTTCCTTTTGGTCAAGAATTTAAAGACATGTCTCCACCAACAAAAGAATTAATGAAACTAACTCTCGAAAGAAAAATAGCCACGGAGGTCATCCAGTCCTTAGATGTATGATGGATAATATCTTCATACGAACTGATTCTGCTGGAAATATAAAAGCAGATAAGGAAAAATCTACAGAAAAGATAGACGGAGTTATTGCTACAATCATGGCACTTGACAGGGCTATAATGTGTGGCAATGAGACCAGTGAGTCTGTTTATGATGATATAGGATTGTTAATTATTTTTTTATTGTAATTAAGCTTGCAATCTGTTTAAATAATTGATTGTAATGGGATTAAAATAATACTAAAATAATTACGTAGGAGGATATATGACTAAATTAATTAAAAAATATGTAATTTTGATACTTGTTATAGCTATGAGTTTAAGTATTATTCCAACTAAATCATATACTTATTCTGATTGTTTTGAAAGTATCACTAAACTTGTCGAGAAAGCTGAAAAAGAAGCTTCAATAAATGGTGAAGCTAGCGATGAAACTATAAACGCTTTGGAAAAAGAATTAAATTATTTAGGAATAGACGTTGGGTCATACTCAGGAACACATATTCTTGACGAAGAAGATGATGACTTTGTTTTTTACGGTTATGGGGAGACGCATTCTTTAGGAAATGGTTGGACATACAGGGTTGATAAGCCTTCATCTAGTAATGCAAAACCACACGTTCATGTTGATAATAACAAAAGAGGTATTCACGGAACAGAAAATGTAGATGGAACACCTAGTCATGGAAAGACCTTAGAAAGATCTGGAGTTCCTAAAAAAGTTAGGGAGAAGGTAAGAGGATCAAAAGACTATAAGAAAGGTCAAAATGATTTAAAGAACATGAAGAGAGCAAAAGCTGAAATAAAAAGGAGAAAATTGAATTTAAATAAATATAAATATTTAATAATAGCAGAAGGAATTTTTGTTGCAATAGTAGGGGTTGCTTTCTTTGCTCCAGAAGCTTTGCCTGCAGTACTACCTGCTATATAGGAGGTGTTAATTATAATAGATTATTTCTTAAAATTAGAGTATAATGCTAAAAATATTATGGTTTTAACATTGGAAAAAGATTCTCAAGATCTTGCATTAATAGTTTATGAAGATTTAAATAGAGCAGAGATTATAGATACTGATTTTTCATATTATAAAGAACAATTTGAAAATAATCCTGAATATATTGATAAAAGAAATCTTGTTTCAATAATGATTTTCCCAATTTTTAATTTTGCTAAAGCTAAGCAGTTTGAAGAAGAACTAGAATCCATAGCTGATTACTATATCGAACATAGAGGGGAAATTAATACAAAGATAAATTGGTTTAATGATAAAAAAGTAACAGACCTATACAAGAAAATAGATACTGACAAAATAAAGTTATTAAGATATTTATTTCAATTTTGTGAGAATAAAACCATAAAAGATGATATAAAAAGTTGTGAATTCTCTCACATAAATCAGTGAAAAAGCATCTACAAAAGTGATATGTACTCTCCTTACTGGTTTGTCCAGTAAAGAGGGTACATATCATCTTTTTTTTAGATTTCTCTTTTTTGTTTGTTCAAAAATAAATACGCCAACGCTATTATTCCCACCGAGAATAAAATCATCATTCTTTCGTCTTTATTTCCCGATTCTGGGAGTTTTTCATCGACGTGTTCCTTCTTTTCTACCACAAGTGATTTCTTGGACAAATTTTGTGATAATACTACATCGAATTCACGCACTTGCCCTTCTTTTAATATAACTCCTCCTACGCCATTTTCAGTCAACCTATCTTCATTATTTACAGTAAGAACGTAGTTTCCCGGAAACAAATTATCGAATACTACTTTTCCTTCTTTATTTGTGTACTGGAATGCATACATATCTGTTCTTCTATCTTTTAATGAAACCAGAACTTTTTTTTGTGGTTTGTCGGCTTTTTTAACGTTGATTATAAGTGCTGATTCAAACTCTTTTTTGATTTGTTCGTCTATTTGTGAACTATAAATAGATTCTTCAGAATTTGGATTAATCTCAATGTCATTGATTTTGAAATTGTCATGTTTCTCAAAATATTCACTCATTTTGTCCACGTATACCTGATATTTCCCAGGATCTTCTACTTCAAAATACGCATAACCAAACATATCGGTTTTTGACAAGTATTCTTTTGTATCCGATTGCAATCTGACATCTATTTCCTTCAAGGCAATTGCGTATTTGTCGGTAATTCTATAAGTTATTTTGTATTTTTTGTCCTTGTCCTCTCTTGTCTTGGCAATCAAAGTTTTGGAATTATCGGTGTTATTTTCAAGTAACACTTTTTGTTCATCGAAGAAATATCCCGACGGAGCAGACACTACCTTCACGGAATGCTCTGATGGTGCAAGCTTATAAAATTGTGCTTCTCCTTTTTCATCTGTCTGATTTTCTCGAGATTTGCCAGTCTGAAGATCAGTTACTATTATCTCAACTTTCGGTATTGGTTTGCTTTTTTTGTCCAATACTGTAACTTTTAATATAGCATTATCCTCATCCCTCGCTTGTTTTACTGCAAATGATAAGTTAGCTTTAAAGTTTTGCATGATTTTTTTGCTGACACTATCATTTTGTCCTCTATTTGGATTGATTATATTGTCTATTTTATCTATTTCCGATGCAGTGGCGATTTGAGGTATCATAACAATCACCACTAAAACCAATAGTAATTTTTTCAAAATTTTCATAACACTTCTCCTATTTAATAATATATCATAAAAGAAGCGTTTTTTCGAAAATTTGCACAAAAAAAGTCGCACGACATAAATCGTGCGACTTTTTCACTCTATTTAATCAATTCTTTTACAACTGATTCACTTATTGAGTTTTCTCCACCAAATACATTAACTTTTTCAAATTTTGCTTCTTCAAAAGCTTGTTTTGTAGCTTCTGGAATTTCATTTGCTTCTGTTAATAATATTGGGCAATCAATGGAGCCTATTACTAAGCTGTCTGCAAAGTTTGTTCCGTTTGCGATGTTAACTTCTTTTCTGTCTTTGAAGTCGTATTCGTAGATTTTCTTTGCTGTTTCGTAACGGTTTGCTCCTGCAATTCTTGTAGGATTTGGAAGTTTGTTTTCTACTTCTTTGGAGATTGTTTTTTCTCCTCCTACGATTATTACTTTGTTGATTTGTTTCAATACTTCTTGTGTTGCTTTTGGTATGTTGTTTTGTTGTACAAGTAGTATTGGCATGTTGTGTTTGTTTGCTAGTGGAGCTACTGTCAATGCGTCTGCGAATGTTTCGCCGCTTGCGATGACTGCTTGTTTAGTTCCTGTGCGTTTGATGATTTCTTGTGCAATCTTAGCACTTGTTTCGTATCTGTCAGAACCAGCTATTGTTTGAACGTTGTATTGTGATAGGCTGTCTTTAGCTTTATCTACTGAGTGGTCTCCACCTATTACGATTACATTCTTAGCGCCTAATCTGTTGATTTCTTGTGCTACTACTGAATCTAATTGATCTTTTTGTACTAGTAGGATTGGTGCTTTTAATGCTTTTGATAATGCTGATGCTGATAAGCTGTCTGCGAATTTTTCGTAGTTTGCTATGATTACTGTGTCAGCAGATTCGTAGTATTTCTTGGATACTTCTACTGATGTTTGAATTCTGTCAGCTCCTGCAACTCTTGTTGTAGTTTTTGTTGTTTCAGCTGGTGTGCTTGGAGTTGTTGTTCCAGGTACGCTTGGAGTTGGTGTTACTGTACCAGGATTACTTGGTGTTGTTCCTGGGTTTTCACCTGGTTTTTCGCCTGGTTTTTCACCTGGTTTTTCGCCTGGTTTTTCACCTGGTTTTTCGCCTGGTTTTTCGCCCGGTTTTTCACCTGGTTTTTCACCTGGTTTTTCGCCCGGTTTTTCGCCTGGTTTTGTTGGATCTTCCTTGCCAGGTTTATCTGGTGTTGTTGGATCTTCTTTGCCAGGTTTATCTGGTTTTGTCGGATCTTCCTTGCCAGGTTTATCTGGTGTTGTTGGATCTTCTTTGCCAGGTTTATCTGGTGTTGTTGGATCTTCCTTGCCAGCTTCTTTTATCTTAGCTATTTCATCTTTGATTTCTTTAGCTAATTTGTCAACTTCCTCTTGAGTTGCATCTTCATTCTTAACTAAATCTTCAGCTTTTTTAATCAAATCTTGTAATGCTTTTTCTTGTTGTTCGTCAAGTTTATAATCATCTTTCTTCTTCAACAATTCTTCTGCATCTTCTTTTTGACCGATAAGTTCTTTCTTATCAACTTTCTTAGCTTCTTTTTCTTTGATATTAGCTAATACTTCTTTTAATTTGTTGTTGATTTCATCAACCTTGTCTTGTGGTTGTTGTTCAGCAATAGCTTTTCTTGCTTGTTCAATCAAATCTTTAAGTTCAGCTAATTGTTCATCAGTCACTTCGTATTTTTCAGGAACTTCTACTATTGAATGTGCTTTTAATAAGTTGTTCAATAAGTCTGTTGTATCAACTGGATCTTTTACGTTAGGATCTTTTCTGTTGATTACAACTTCTTCGATTGTTTCGTTTCCTGCATCGTCGTATGCTTTGATTTGGAATTTGTTTTCGCCAACTTCCAATGGAACTTCTATTTCGAATTCTCCGTCAACGCCTTCTTTTAGTTCGAAGGCATCCCAAGTTTTGTCTATTCTTGAAAGCATTGAATTGTTAAGATACATTTCCAAATAAGTCATGTTTTCATGACCTTTTACTTTGATCTTAGCCATAGGGGCTTTTTCATCTTCGTGTTCTACAGTATATTCAATTGTTGGAGCAACGTAGTCTTTTCTGATTCTTCTGATGATAGTATCTTCAAGTTTACGTCCTTCGATGTTTTGTCCTGTAACTTTTAGTTGCAATTCGTAAACAAATCCATCTTCCAATCCAGAAATGTCTAATTCGTGATCAAATACGAAATTGCCATCTTTATCTTTGTTAACTTTGATTTCTTGAACTTCAGTTCCTTCAACTTGTTTACCATCTTTAGTGATAGTTAATGTTAAGTGATCTAATTGGTCAATGTGAGTAACATTACCTTGTACGTGAATCTTCTTGTAAGATTCTGGGTCTTTTTCGTCTTCGTATTTACCAAATGCTGCATAGTAATCAGGGTTTTGAACAGTGATTACAGGCATTGTGTAAACTGTAGTGTCTTTTTCTGCTGGTTTTTCTGGTTCAGGTTCTTCTGGTTTTTCTTCACCTTTTATAACAACTGGAATCCAGTAATATGTTTCCATATCGCCAATCTTAACAGATACTCTAATTCCAAATTCACCAGGTTTTTCTGTATTTTCAAAATTCTTTTCTAATATTTTAACTTCAGCATCTTTTGGTAATCCTTCGATGTGTTCTTTAATTTGATCTATTCCTGGAATTGAATCTCCAACTTTCAATTCTATTGGTTTGATCTTAATGTCAGATTTAACTCCTGTGTCAACATTTTCTCCAGCGACATTTCTTGAGTTATCCCAAGCGTAAATGCTTAAGTTAGCCAAGTCAAATCCATCAGCTATTTTGAATGTATAAGAGTAATCTCTTACGATTCCAACATCTTCGAATTGAGGATCTTTTCTAACTTCTTGTTCGTGCCATTCACCAGTTTTAGTGTTTTCATATCCTACACTAAATACGCCTGCCAAGTTATCTTTTGCAGTTACTTTTATAGTTCTGTTGTCTTCGTCGTATTTGTAGCTTAATTTAGGTGCTTGGTTATCTAACAAAATGTTGTATTGATATTTTTGTTTCTTAGCATCTTTGTAATCAACGTGACCTGTGATTTGATAGATGTATTGTCCTTCTTCAACATCTTTTCCGTTTTGATCTTTGAAATCCCAAGCTGCTCCACCAGGAACGTATTCGAAGTTCCATTTACCATTGTCTTTGTACAATCCATTTACTTTTAGAAGAATTGGGTCGATGAATAAGTTTCTCAATGTGTTGCCATCTTTGTCTAAGATGTCGTATTTTACATCAAGAGCGTTTCTCATGATTGTGATTACTGGTGCAACTTCTGAGTTTAATTTTTCGTCATCACGTGAATTAACGAATACAGTTGGTTTGCCATCGACATTCCAAGCATTCCAGTAGTTCCATCCGCCTTCTTTTCCTCTTCTCATAAATCCTGATTTATCTATTCCACCATTATCATATACTAGTGGTTTGTAGTTGACATCGTCGCTGAAATCAGGCATGTTGTCCAAGAATTGTGGTTCTGACCAATCGCCCTTAAATCCAGTATAAGGAACTGAAAGTGTAGGATTAGTTTCTGATTTGAACATTACATATCCTTGTGCGAATTGATTCTTGTCAATTCCTTCTGTAGATATAGTTGCAGTGTAAGTTTCTTCACTATTAGCTTTTACTGTAACTTGTGGTAATTCTTTTTCTTCTGCAACGGATGAATGTTCTGTGTATCTTCCATCTTTAACTTCATCTCTTAATGAGATGTATTTTGGTGTAAATGTGATGGCTTTGTCAGAGTAGTTTTTCAATTTGAATGTTGCATTAAATTGATCTCCAACTTCTCCAAGTTCTAATTTACCATCTTCTTTTGTATCTTTTCCGCCAGTAGCTGTTACAGTTACGTGAGTTGTAGCTGCTTTTTCAAGGTCCACAAGTCCTGCACCTTGTTGTTTTGGAGTATACAATGAAGCTTCATCTACTTCTGTGTCTTTTACAGGGGTAGCTGTGTTCATCATTACCAAAACTGTCAAGTATTCTTGAATTGGGTCTGGTTTGCCATCAGCTGTTCTCTTTAAGAAACCATCTTTGTACAATCTTTGCATTACTAATGCACTTGCACCTGCAACTTGTGGAGTTGCCATTGATGTACCACTCATCGTAGTGTATTTGTCTTCATTTATTGTTGAGTAGATTTGTCCACCAACACCTGCGATATCTGGTTTTAATCTCAAATCAGGTGTGATTCCCCAAGATGAGAACTCACTCATTTGTTCACCTTTTGGATTTTTAACAGAATGTACTGGAGTGATGTTGATTTGTTGATTTGGGTTTTTACCTAATAAATCAATTAATTTTTGTCCATCTTTGTTACTGATGAATACTGAAGGGAAATTTTTATCTTCCATTCCAGACATAAATGACAAGTTGTTGCCTTCTGGAGAGTTGTAAATTATGATACCTTTTGCACCTAGTGATTTAGCTAATTGAGCTTTGTCGTTAAAGGATCCGTCTCCCCTCATTGCAAGAACGATTTTATCAGTTACATCTTGTCCATTATATTGTTCTTCGGTATTTCCTAATCCAACATAAACGTATGGTTTCTTTCCTGTTGTTGTCTTTTCGTTTTCGCCTTCTGCAGTACCTGCTGAGATGTCAGGTTGTCCTTCAACTTTTACAACTCTTCCTCTCATTTCTTTGTTTTCCATTGATGCTACTGCATAAGATGGATCTGCAACTGCAGGGTGTCCTGTAGTACCAAAGTCAGGGTTGATAGCTAAGTTAGTCTTGCCTTCTCCACCCCAGTTTGTAACACGGTCATTACCCATGGCAACTGCGCATACAACACCGGCAGCTTTAGCTTTGTTGAATGCTTCATTTGTAGGAGAAACGCCTTCTCTACTGTAACCTGAACCCATTCCCAAACTCATGTTCAATACGTCTGCACCAAGTTTTACTGAATCGTCAATCGCTTTCAACCATACTTCTTCGTAAACTGTAGATACTAATGCATCGTTGCTGAATACCTTCATCGCTAATAATTGTGCGTTTGGTGCTACTCCCTTTACTCCTTCATTTTTTGCATCACCATTTGCAGCAACTATACCAGCTACGTGCATTCCGTGGTATCCACCTATTCCTGAGTCTCTGATTTCTTCTGATTCATCAGCGTAGTTGTATCCATAAGGAACTTTTCTGTTGTACCATTTACCTTTTAATCCATTTTCTTTAATAACTTTGTTTACTTCGTCTTCGCTACTGTATTTTGATTTGATATCAGGCGATAGTTTCATATCTTTGTGAGATGGATCGACACCAGTATCTATAATACTAATTAACATTCCTTGTCCTGAGAAATCGTATTGATCCCACAAAGTATTAGCCTTAATCATTCCTGGAGCCGAAGCCAAGTTTGGAGATGCTCCTCCTTTAGGTCTTTCAGCCTTCATTTGAGTTGTAACCTTTTTAACTCCAGGTTGTTTTCTCAATTTGTCGATGTCTTTTGCTTTAACTTTAGCTGAGAAACCTGTGATAACTGCAGAAAATTCATCTTCTTTGTCAACTTTAACGTTTTCTTTGTTAAGTTTAGTTTTGATGTTTTCTGAAGTTTTCTTAACATCTGCTTCAGATGCCTTCACAGCTTTTGAGAATCTTGCGCTCTTCACGTTTGGTTCTCTTTCGATAGCAGCCTTGTCACTAGTTTCTACGATTACTTTGACTTCTTGGTCTGCCTTTACGCCTTGTTCTTGAAGTTTAGCATATGTAGTGCTATCTGTTTGATTAGTTGCAAATGTCGTTGCACTCGGCAATACTAATGAAAACAATAACACACCAGCCAAAAACTTTTTGGAATATGGTTTCATATTTCCCTCCTACTTTTTTATACGCAAAAACGGCAAAATATTTGCTTTTTGCTCATAAGATAATTTTACTTAACAAAATAGTAAATGTCAAACTAATTTTGAAATTAGTATTTAATAAATATACTTCTATCGTTTTCATCAAAATAAAGAGAATAATCCACGCATTTTGCAAATTAAGTTGTTTTATTTGGACAAATTACTGATAACATTTATTATTCATTGTTTTTTTATTATTTAATTGAATAATAATGTGTAAAACGTGCCCTTTTGTTACATTATTTTTCAAAATATTTTTTCAAATAAATTTTATTATCAAATCTGTTACCATAATTTTTTCAGAATTTGTTACTATTAACCACCACATAAATACCCTATAATATATTGGAGGAGGATTAAATGAACACTAGAAAAATAACTACAGCCGCGATTTTCATCGCGCTTACAACGTTTTTTACAATGGTAATCAAAATTCCTGTGTCACCTGCGATGGGCTACGTTAATCTTGGAGACTTCATTATATTATTATCCACTGTCGCATTCGGACCAGTTATCGGAATGATTGCCGCTGCGTTTGGCTCAAGCTTGGCAGATTTGTTGCTTGGATATGCAGCGTTTGCACCGTTTACATTCGTAGTCAAAGGTTTGATGGCTCTTGTAATGGGATTGTTCTTGAAAAAAACTAACAACCAAAAAACATCCACAGTTCTAACTGCGGGAGTTATCTGTGAATTGGTGATGGTTGTGGGATATTACTTCACATCTGTAATTCTTTACGGAAACAAAACGGCAATCGCTACAATTCTTCCAAACTCAGTCCAAGCCGCAGTGAATTTCGTTATATTTGCTCTTATTTGGAAGAGATTTTTGAAAATAACTGAGTCTATGTTGAAAAACTAGGAATATTTTATGAAGAAATTACTAATACCATTTTCTTATTTGGCACAAATTATTGTATTAATAGGACTGATATTTTTTGATGGATTTGGTCAACAAGGATTCTGCTTGTTGTATTTGATTCCGTTTGCTATTTTGAATTTGGCGCTAAGAAATCAAATATCCAACAAAAATCTCAGACTAATTCACATTATAATCAATGTTATATCAATTTTCGCGTTTGCGATTTTAATGATATTATCATTTGTATTTCCAGTTTCAAACAAATAAATTATTCTACAAACCAAAAAACACAGCCTGTCACTAATAGTGATAAGCTGTGTTTTGTTTTCTATTGAATACGAAAAGTATAACATGAGCTAGAATAATTCCACACATTACATCTATAATGCTGTGTTGTTTTACAAGCATTGTGCTTATGCAAATTCCCACATCCCACAATAAGAATAAAACCTTCGATTTTCCTTTATTTTTCAATATTTTTCGAAACTGGTTGTCAATTATCACGGTTGTAGATACGTGAATGCTTGGACACACGTTATTTGGTGGGTCTATCTTGTGAATTCCTTTGATTATCCACGCACAAATATCATTTCCAGTGATATCTGTTACTCTGATGTCAAGTGCTGTCGGATATATCATATAAATTATAAGTGATATGAACATCACAGAA
Organism: Finegoldia sp. P3-F-LR; assembly: GCF_052932165.1. Taxonomy (NCBI): domain Bacteria; kingdom Bacillati; phylum Bacillota; class Tissierellia; order Tissierellales; family Peptoniphilaceae; genus Finegoldia; species Finegoldia sp. P3-F-LR. The sequence goes on from NZ_JBRFJE010000004.1 coordinate 62,781, forward strand.
AACATCGGGATAATTATGTCGTACATATTATCGTATGATTTTCTCTTTAGTAAATACACAAATGGTATCACTAGCATCAAAAACCACGATGAGTACATAAGTATCGCTGGTTTATAAAAAGGAATGTAGTCGTCTAGTTTCGAATATACTATGTGATAATTTCTATTGGGTATTTTTTCCATTGCAAAAAACCACACCAAATACACTGCATAGACTTCTAGTATGAATTTGAGTGGGTTTTGATCGTAAATTCGTTTAATGTTTTTCATTTTAATAAAAGTTTCTTCTTTGATATCCTCTTGTAATCGCTATGATCGGCTTGTAGTCAGTGATTTGCGATAGGATTTTACCTTTCACAATATCGACTATTTCCTTGTCTTCCATTTTCTCATCTATATCTACTCTGATGTCAAAAATCATCTCATCGCCTTCTTTTTTAGGACAAATCCTAAAATCGTTCAATATCCAATCTTCGTTGACGTCGGTGATGATTTTTTCGACAATTTCGTGCAAGTTTTGAACTTTCGGATTGTTGACTGCCAACGGATCCATGTGAATCGTCGAATACACGCCCTTTTTTTCTATCAAATCTCTCTCGATTTTGTCTACCAATGAGTGAAGTTTGATGAATTCTTCGGAGCTGTTCACTTCGACATCCACAGTTATGAAGATGTGACCTGGACCGTAATCGTGAACTCTCAAATCGTGCGCCCCGTAAATACCGTCGTATGATGTGATGAAATCAATGATTTCACGCTCGAATTTTCTGGATGCACCCGTTCCCAAAAGTTTGTCCACAGTGTCAGTTATCATTTCAAATCCGTTTTTGATGATGATAACACCACCCAAAAGTCCGATGTATGCGTCTATATTAAGTCTTGTCAACTTGAACACTACAACAGATATAAGTACGATAGATGTGGATATGCAGTCGCTTTTTGAATCCACAGATGTTGCCATCAACAAATCTGAGTCGATTTTCTTGGAAATTTTGTAGTAAAATTTGCTTAGCCAAAACTTCGCCACAATCGCTACTATTAGAACAATCAACGAATATATGTTGAATGTGATAATTTCCGGGTGAATAATCTTCTTAAATGATGCAACGACCAATTTCACCCCGATGTAAATGACCAAAATCGTAATCAATGACGAGAATATGTATTCCAATCGTGAATGACCGTACGGATGTTTTTCATCGGCGGGTTTCGTGCTCATACTAAAGCTTAAAACCATCAGAATAATACTGAAACAATCCGATAAATTGTTGATAGCATCAGCCATTATCGCTATGGAATTAGTGAGTAATCCTATTATTAATTTAGTAGAAAACAAAAATAAGTTAATGAACAATCCCACAGCACTGCTCAAATTCCCGTATGATCTACGTGTAGTGAAGCTTTGCGTGTCCTCGTAATTTTTAACAAATTTTTGAATCAAAAAATCTATCATAAAATCCTTCCTTAAAATGTAATTATTTTATTATTATATCAGAGTTTATATCAAATGTTCACAATTAACAAAATATTTACAATCTTACTGTTTCTTTTAGAATAATCAACTTATCCCCAACATTAAGCGTAACATTGCCCGAAGGAACGATGATTTCGCCATTCTTTGATTGAATCATAACCACAAGTTCAGAATCAATCATGTCGATATCCTTTAACTTTTTACCATTCCAGTTGTTTTTGTCGCTAATTGTGATTTCAACCAAACCGTAACCTGTAGGATCAAAATAAGATTTACCGCCAATTACAACAGTGTCATCTACACAAATCACAGTATCACCACGTGGAACTACAAGTTTGTTATCTCTTATAATTTTTGCAACAATTATATCGAAATGAAGCCCTATCTCACTAACTTTTTTTCCTACAAGTTCACTGTGCTCATTTATTTTCGTTTCGATAAAACCAACATCGCTTTTAGAACTGTAATAATTGAAAGTTTTCAGGACAGTATCGTCGGGATCAATCATATCGGTTTTCCTACAAATAATCGGGAAAAGGGATCCTTGAATTAAACAAGACAACAGACAAATCACGAAAATTATGTGGAACAAATCCACAGATAACTTTGCGTTACTGTTGATAACCATAATCGCAAACGCAATCGCAGCCGCTCCTCTGAAACCCGCCGCAGAAATTACAATAAGTTGATTTTTCTTGTAGCCAAAAGGTTTCAAAAGCAGTATACTTGCCAATGGTCTTGCAATAATTGTGATAAAAACCATCACCAAGAAAGCCACAGGAACAGCATTTACGATACTTTTAGGATCTGCCAAAAGTCCCAGCAAAAAGAACAAACCAATCTGCATTATTCCCGAAAAACCATCGAAGAAGAACACAACCTCTTTCTTCCTATAATATTCCAAATTCCCAATCATAATTCCCAGTACATACACTGACAAGAACGAATTTCCTCCCAAATTCTTGCTAATCGCAAAAGTTAAAAGTGCGCAGGAAATAATCAGAACAGTAAACAGACCGTCTTGTGAGAAATCTATCTTGAAAATCAATTTTTCGGTCAATTTCGCCATCAAAAATCCTACCAACAGCCCAATTCCAACTTGAAGCAAAATCAGTTTGAACACAGAAGTCTTTGACCCCATCAAAATCGACAAAAAAATCATAGTCATAGTGTAAGCTGTCGGGTCGTTGGAACCACTTTCGATTTCAAGCATGGATGCAGTGGAGTATTTAAGATTCAAATTCTTGCTTCGTAAAATCGAACTCACCGAAGCAAAATCCGTGGAACCTACGACAGAACCCAAAAGCATGGATTCCACGAAACTGATTTTAAGTACAAAATAACAAAAAGCTCCCGTAAGAACAGACGTTAACACAACACCTGCACTTGCCATGATAACTCCCTGTGTTGTCACAGATTTTGCCATTTTCAAATTCGTACCGAAACCACCGTAGAACATAATAATCAAAAGCGCGACGCTTGAAAATTCGTCCACAAACCTGTAATTATTGAAATCTTTTCCGAAAAAATTAAACGATATTCCTAAAATAATAAACAATAGAAACGACGGAATACCATATCTATTTGAAAATTTAACAGCTAAAAGCGCCAACAAAAGCACAACAGCCACGATTAAAATATACATAAATCCTCCTTGGGAAATTGATAGTAAAACGTTAAATTAATTATAGTATATCATAATCGTAAATTGATTATTTGTATAAAAAATCTAGTAATTGTATGTCATTTATAGAAAATGACACAAATTTACCCTGAAAACAGCCCATTTATAAATTATTTCAATAAATAAAATTCAAATTTTCTGAAGTTTTACGATATAATAAGTATATAGAATATTTTAGGAGGTATTACATAATGAAGAAATTCATTAAAGCTTTGACATTGTTTGCCATGATTTTGGTTTTGGCAACTGGTTGCCAAAAGGCTGCTCCTGGAGACGCAAAAGGTCCTGGAACTGCAAAAGACGGTAACGAACAAAAAATTGAAACTGCAAGTATGAAACTTGTAAAAGCTGTTAACAAGGGTGGTTATGAACTTGTATCTACAGAAGATTTGAATTCATGGATTGACCAAAAGAAAGACATGGTTATAGTGGACACTATGCCTGCGAAATCTTTTGACAAAAACAGAATTCCTGGCGCTGTAAATGCTGAATTGCCTATGAAAGCAGACGAATTGAAACCAGAACAAAAAGAAGCTTTCTTGAAAGCTTTAGGCGAAGACAAAAACAAAACTGTTGTTGTATACTGTGGTTTTGTTGGTTGTGCTAGAAGTGATGTCGGCGCAGTTATCGCAAAAGAAGCTGGATTTACAAATGTATATCGTCACCCAGGCGGAATTGTTGCTTGGATGGATGCAGGATATAAAATCGAAGGTTCTGCAGCAAAATAAGATATTTAATTGGGCAATATTTCATATATTGCCTAATTTTTTGTAAAAATATATAAAGGGGGATGTTTTTTGAAAAAAGCATTAAAGATTTTACTTTTATTGGTATTTGTGGTTAGTTTATCAGCATGTGCTAAGAATAACTCACAAGAAACTACTGAAACTAAGAAGGAAGAAACTGCAAAGGAAGACACTAATAAGGTAGAAATCAAAAAAGAAGAAAATAAGGAAGAAAACTTCGCAGAAAGAAAAGGAACTTTGACAACAAATGTTGATTTGTCAAAATACGATAAGGGCAAATCTGTAAAATTGTGGTTACCAATTCCACAAGATTCAGACTACCAAAAGATTTCTAACGTTAAGGTGGATTTGGATGAAACTCATGCTAAACAACAACAAACTACTGACAAGTTAGGTAACAAGATGCTTTATGTTGAATGGGACAATGAAGCTACTGACCGTAAGGTTTCTCTAGCTTTTGATGCTGAACGTAAGGAAATCAAAAGAGGAGAACTTACTGAAAAAGAAGACCAAGCTAAAAAAGACGAACTTAAGGAATTCTTACAACCAAACAGCATGATGCCTGTTGATGGTAAAGTTAAAGAACTTGCTGACAAAATCACTGAAGGCAAGACTACTGATTTGGACAAAGTAAAAGCAATTTACGATTGGACTATCGCTAATATGAACCGTGACGAATCTGTAAAAGGTTGCGGTACTGGTGAAGTTGAAAAATTATTGGATATGCCACAAGGTAAATGTACTGATATCCACTCAGTTTTCGTAGCTTTGTGTAGAGCAGCTGGCGTTCCTGCACGTGAAATCTTCGGTGTAAGAATGAGCAAGAAAGCATCTGATGATGAAACTAAAGGTCAACACTGCTGGTCTGAATTCTACCTTCAAGGTCAAGGTTGGGTAAAAGCAGATCCAGGCGATGTTTTGAAGGCTGTTTTGAAACAAAATTTAGACAAATCTGATGAAAAAACAAAAGAACTTGCCGATTATTATTGGGGTGGAATGGATTCACTTCGTGTAGCATTGACTACAGGTCGTGATCTTACTCTTGAACCAAAACAAGACGACAAACCACTTAATAACTTCGGTTATCCATACGCAGAAGTAGAAGGAAAAGCTCTTGATTACTACAATCCAGCAGATTTTGAATACAACATCAAATTTGAAGAAGCAAAATAATTTGTATATTTAAGTAAGAAAATCGGCTCTTAATGAGTCGATTTTTTGTTGATTAAAATAGGGTATAAATCTTATAACTAATTAGTAAAGAAGGAATCGTTGTGGAATTTAAAAATTTAGGCGGAATGTCTGTCACTCAGAGAGTAAAATCTGTAGAACAACCTCGTGGTGGATACATAAAACCAAGTGATTTCGAAGAAAATGTGCTTGGAGATTGTGATGAGAGTATTTTCGATTGTATCAATGTTCATGCGAGTTTGATTGGGATGGTGGTAGATTATTTATCAAGGTTTATGATTAGCAAAGACTTGGTTAAATCTTTTAAGATTTCGATATTTGGTGCGATAAATATAAAAAAAGAAGAAGATGCTGCTATTTTGTTAAATAATGTGACAGGTCTTGATGATACATCGATTTTCAACGCTATTAAATTGACTGGTTTTGATGTTGTACTTCGAGCAGGTGTTCAAAATTATGTTCCTGTTGAAAGTATTAACCCAAACAAACAATCAATAGCTGCGACAAGAATTTTGGTTGAACGCACGTTGAAGTTTTTCGATATTTACGGTCCGATTGTATCAGACGGTTTTACATTTGAAGGTGGATATACTGATGTGATATCAACTGGTGATGGTGATTATTTGACTAATGATACGTTGTGGGATTTAAAGGTGTTGAAGAACAAATTTAATAAAAATCACACTCTTCAAATATTGATATATTGGAGAATGGGTTTGCGTAGCGATTACGAAACTTTTAAAAATATTAAATATTTGGGGATTTTTAATCCACGAAAAAACACTGCCTATCGCTTTGATGTTGAAAAATTATCAGAGGATATAATAGAAGAAATCGATGAGAAAATTATTGGATACTAAAAATAATCACACAAAAACCGGTAAATCTTACATGAGACTTACCGGTTTGTTGGTTTAATTTTAGGAAATGATATATGAAATTAAGGTTATCTGTTTAAGTTAGTAAGGATGGCGTTCAGCTTTTCAATGGAGATTTTGATGTCTTCTAATCTGGATTCTACTCTGATTAGAAGAAATGCTGTCACTGAAATGGGAAAGCCGACGTTACCGACAAAACTTAAGAATTCGTCCATGTGTTATCCTTATTGTATATTCATTGGTTTCTTGTCTACAGTTACGATATCTGCTGAGATTTTCTTGTTGTAGACAGCTGTTTTTCCAGTGAATACTTCTGTTTGTAAGATTTGATCCATTGCATTTTTGATTTGTTCATCAGTTTTTGCACGATCATAGTTGGTTAAGTTGATAGTCATTGTTTCATTTGAATCATTGCCTATTTTGATTTGTAAATATTCTTGCATCTAAGTACCTCCTAAAGTTCTGTTTCTTCTACTACATACGCGTGTTTTTCATCAGAATCTACTAATGAATTGATTGCAGCTGCTGCAGTTTTTAAGTTTTCGTTAGTAACTGTTGATTTTAAGTTACTGAATGTTTTGGAACTTTTCTTTTGTGTTCCGTTTACATCATTTACTGAAGTGATTTTTAATTTTTTCATTTTCACTCCCCCTTTCATTTATACATACATTTCGGGGAGTGATTTTACTATTCTGATTTGAAAAAATTGGGTATAATGTATTTAACACAAGATTTGGGTATAATGTATTTAACACAAGAAAGGTTGTGAGATTTATGAAAAGGTTATTTAAAATTCTACTTACAATTGTAATCGTCTACTTAATTGTCGGATGGACTGTTAATCATCCAGTTCAATATTTTTGTGGAAAACACAGGCTGTATTCTTTTATGCAACAGCAAGGAACTAATAAAGATAATATTTTGAAAATTTCATCAAGTTATGATTATAAATCCGGTAATTCTGAATTTAATGTGATTTTTAAGGATGATCCATTGGTTGAATACAAATACAGTTATCATTTGGTTAATTTTAGATTGAAAAGTTTGCCGCATTTGTTTGAAGATACGAACAAAATCATTGTTTTTATTTACGAATACCCTACAGGAAGTCCTATCGGAAACACCTATTTCAAAAAGGCAAAATACATGAAATACACTGAAGAATGGTATTAAGAGGTGAATATGAAAAATAAACTATACAAATTTATTAAAATTGTGATCTGTATTTTCGTAATTTACAATGTTGTGTGGTGGGTTGTTGATCATCCAATTCAAAGCTATTTCGCAAACAAAAAACTTGACCAAGTCCTCACTTTACAAGGAACTGACAGATCCAACATCAAATCTATAGAAAAATATAATGATGCAAGTGAGAATACTACATGTTTTACGATATATTTCAAAGATGATCCCAATACACAATACGAGTACCGATATTTCTTGTACTCCAATGTTTATTTGAATCCTATGAAAAATAACTACAACAAGATGTTTTGTTTTGCTTATGATAAAAAATTAGAAAAAGAAAAAAACATGTACGACAATCACAACTACCTTGCAAGAAAGCCGTTTGCTGATTATATTAAGTATCAAAAATGTCTAAACACTTGGAAATAATTCTCCACAAAACAAAAGCTCATCTAATAAGATGAGCTTGTTGTTTTTATAAATTGTAGTAGCGCAACCACTGCTGATAGGATGATTGCTACGTTGTAATCCAGTTGATTTTTTCTATAAATGAAAAAATGGTATAATGTAATCAAATAAGCAGGTGATTTAATGACACAGAAATCTGAAAGTTTACAAATTATGTTCATACTAACACTAATCGGAGGATTCTTGGATAGCTACAGTTACGTAACCCGTGGTGGAGTTTTCGCATTCGCACAAACAGGAAACCTCGTTCTACTCTCGATTAATATTTGCTACGGGAATTTGGACAAAATAATGCGCTACGTTATGCCGATTATTGCATTCATTTTGGGGACAACTTTGGTTAGAATATTTGAGAAAAAGCACAAATACATGAAAATCGTACATTGGAGACAAGTTATCATAGTTTTTGAAGGAATAATCCTTGCATTAGTTGGATTTATCCCAGAAAATTTGAACAAATTAGCATGTCTTCTCATATCATTCGTGTGCGCAATGCAAATCGAAGCATTTAGAAGATTCAATGGAGTAGATTTAATGACGACAATGTGCACAGGAAATTTGAAAAAAGCAACCGACAGACTCATCGACTACTTCTACACAAAAGATAACAACCTACTCAAAGCATCATTTACGACATATTCTGCAATCTTGATATTCATACTAGGTTGTATACTCGGAACACTAACATCAATTGTCTACTCAACAAAATCAATACTCATACTTCCTGTCATAATACTCATCGCATTCATCATAATGCACGAAACAGAAAGGAACAAATAATGAAACAAATGAAAAACCCAAATGAAACAAATGGATACGTAATGCTTTACACAATGCAAGACAAAAGATCACTAGACGTATTGAAAAAAGAAAAAAGATTCATCAACAAATTGGAATACGCAAGTGAACATTTGGGAGACATCTATGAGTTTTTCAGAGAAAAATACACCTATTTTGTCAAACAAGCAGAACAAATCGTCCCAAAACCTGACGATGTAAAACTACCGATTTGGTGCTCAGTCAGTAACAAAAACTGCATGAAACCAGACGAAAACTCCGTAGCTTATTGCCTCAAAGTACCCGCAGAAAAGGTCGTCTATCTAGATGGAGCAAAATGGGACTACGTACTCAATAACCATTACGTACCATTAAATGAAGAAGATTTGAAACAATACTACAAATATTTAAAAGATAACAAAATGCCCAACCCGTTTCTAATAGGCTCCGAAGATTATAGATATTTGTATCCTGAAGAATACAAAAAAATATATGAAAGCTACAAACGAATCTTCGACATCGATAAGTGGAACATCTTCGCAGTCCAAGGAAACATCTGGGAAATCACAGAAGACATGATCATCAAAGTATACTACCATGACGACCCAATAGATATATCAGAAGAAAATTTAATAGATTATTTGTAAAATAAAAAATCATCCAAAGCTAAGAATATCATACGGAGAAAATAAGTATAAATCCAAGTGAAATAAGCCGTCAAGAAATCGCACTGTTTGAGCGTCAGCGAGTTTGCGATTTCAGGCTTATGAGCTTAGGATTTATTTATTTTCGTAGTCTAGATATTCGTGCTTGATGATTTTTTTTATTTCTAACTGAAACAACATTTGTAGATAAATTACAAAAAGTAGATTACCAAAATTACATTCAGATTTTTCTGAAAAAATCCGACCAACTTAACTCTAAAAAATTTCCGTAGATTATTACCTGTAATTTTGGTTTTCTACTCATCTTTATTTCTTCCTTATAAAGTATTTTAATAAGCAGCGAAAAAAATCATCCAAAGCTAAGAATATCATACGGAGAAAATAAGTATAAATCCAAGTGAAATAAGCCGTCAAAAATCGCACTGTTTGAGCGATAGCGAGTTTGCGATTTTAGGCTTATGAGCTTAGGATTTATTTATTTTTGTAGTCTAGATATTCGTGCTTGGTGATTTTTTGCTTTACAAACTGAAACAATCTATGTAGATAAACAAAAAAACAGCTAAGCATATGTGCGATATGCTTAACTGCGTAAACTTGCCTATGTAAGTAAATCAATAACTTACTTTTTTTCTCTTTTTTTAAAAAACACAAAAAATGCACCAGTAATTATTATTAAACAAGCGATGCTTATTAAAATATGCTCGTTGTCTATGCCTGCTTTTGGCAAAGATTGTGTACTAGCCAACATTTTTGTTACGCTGTTTTCTGTTTCACCGTAGCTTATGTCATATCCAATATGCATCAGAAACGTCATCACTGCTACTACATATATCGTTAATTTCTTTTTCATATTCTCCCCCCATTACCCTCATACTTATTATATATTTTATATTATTATTTTTCAATATAAAATATTTTTTTAACTAGCACATTTTTGTAGGGTCGACGTATTCGTCAAATTCTTCTTCTGTTAGAATTTCCAAATCAAGCGCTGCTTGTTTTAATGTTGTGTTGTTTTTGTGTGCGTATTTTGCGATTGTACTAGCTTTGTCGTAGCCAATTTTTGTGTTAAGTGCAGTGACTAGCATTAACGAATTGTTCAAATAATAATCGATGACTTCTCTGTTTGCTTTGAGTCCTCTTAGACAATTGTCTGTAAAAGATTTTGTAGCATCTTTGATTAGTCGTACTGATTGTAATGCGTTGTAAATAATCACAGGCATATACACGTTTAGTTCGTAATTTCCTTGGCTTGCTGCGACTTGAATTGTCGTGTTGTTGCCCATTATTTGTACACAAACCATTGTCAATGCTTCTGCTTGTGTTGGATTTACTTTGCCAGGCATGATTGATGAGCCCGGTTCATTTGCTGGAATTGATAATTCACCGATTCCACATCTTGGACCACTCGCCAAAAATCTCACATCATTTGCAATTTTCATCAAATTATTAGCAAGTGCTGTGATTGCTCCATGAGTATAGCTTATTGCATCTTTTGATGTAAGCGCATGGAATTTGTTTTCTGCAGTGACAAATTCTCCGTTTGTTTGGGCATTTATTTCATCTACTACCATTTGATCGAATCCTTTAACTGCGTTGAGTCCTGTTCCCACAGCTGTAGCTCCAATTGCAAGTTCGTTAAGCGCTTTACTTGCTTCTATGATGTGTTGTTTTCCTTTTCTTATCATGAAAAGCCATCCCGATATTTCTTGTGACAATCTTAGAGGCACTGCATCTTGCAAATGTGTACGTCCTATTTTGATGATATCTTTGTTTTCTTCCATCAATTTTTCCAAGACTTTTTCAGTGTTTTCTAATTCTTCGATTAGTTCTGAATCAATCATGTGTTTAAGTGCAATGTGGATTGCAGATGGAAATGTATCGTTAGAACTTTGGGATTTGTTTACATCATCGTTCGGATGAATGATGTTCTCCCCAATCTTTTTGTTTGCGATGTGTGCGATAACTTCGTTCACATTCATGTTGGATTGCGTTCCAGATCCAGTTTGCCACACAGCTAGTGGAAATTCGCTGTCATGTTTGTGATCCAAGATTTCATCACATGCACCCACAATCAAATCCTTTTTTTCGTCTGTAAGTTTTCCCAATTTGTTATTAGAAATCGCACACGCTTTTTTTAATCTTGTTAGCGCTTTGATGACTTCAAGTGGCATTTTTTCTGTTCCGATTTTAAAATTGTTGAAACTTCTTTGAGTTTGTGCTCCCCACAAAACATCGTCACTTACTTCGATTTCACCGATAGAATCCTTTTCAATTCTCATTTTTTTCCTCCAATTATAATTCAAAATTTATTTGTTCTCTATTATTAATCAAACTTTTGTATCCCAAATAAAGCGACAAAAAACTTGCAATGTTGACACTTGCGCAGATGGCTATCATCACAGATATCTGATAAATTATCGCAGTGTTTGGGCTAACTCCGGATAGGATTTGTCCTGTCATCATTCCAGGAAGACTTATAATTCCCATAGCAATCATACTGTTCAAATTCGGTAGTATCGCCATTTCTACGGATTGATTCACAATCGGAATGAGTGCTGTGTCTGCACTTACTCCCAAATTAATTAGCGTTGTGATTTTGTTTTTGTTTAGTTTCAGATTTTCGTTTAAGTAATTTACTCCCAAATTTACAGCAGTCATTGTGTTTCCGAAAAGCATCCCAGAAATTGGAATCGCATATTGTGCATCCAAAATCGGTTTTCTGATGACAAATCCCACGTAGAAACACTCCACAAGTAATCCCGAAAATAATATACTAAGCCCTATTATCACCTTGAATTTGTCAGATAAATGATTTCCTTTGAAAACTTTTAAACTGCTAAATGTCGCCATCACCAATATGTAAATTATTACAAATAAATTGTTGTTCGCATTTATCACATAAGTTAGGATGAAACCTGCGATTATAAGTTGGACAGTCATACGAACACTTGCTACAACTAGCATTTTTGTTTTGTTGATACGACATTTTTTCATTACGAATAACACAACTAACAAAAGCAAATAAATCAGAACGAACCTAGTCCATGGTATTTTAATTATTCCCATTTTATTCTCCCAAATCGATTATCTTATCTGCAAATTCGTCCACCAATGGCCTTGCGTGAGTGACAACTACAAGTGTGATGTCGTTGTGTTTGCAGTAATCCACGATATTTTTCATCATATCAAACGCAGTTTTATTATCCAACGCACTTGTCGGCTCATCCAAAAGCAAAACCTCAGGCTTCATGCTAAGTGCAATCGCCAAGAAAACCCTTTGCTTTTCTCCGCCGGAAAGTTTCTCAACATTGAGGTTCACATCGACATCAAAGTTTGTAATTCTGAGAAATTTTTTTATCTCATCATCTGTTAATTCTTTCAAATCACGCAATTTGTAAAACTCATGAAAATTTTCTCTTATTGTCATATCGAATAAGAAATTTTCCTGAGATGTCATCATGATATTTCTTCTCAATTCAACAGGTTTGATATTCAAAATATTTTTATCTTTGTAGAAAATTCTGCCCGATTTCATTTGTAATGTGTTGTTGATAAGTTTGAGAAGAGTGGATTTGCCACTTCCACTCTTACCCACAACGAAAACTACTTCGTTTTTATCTATAGAAAAATCATCGTACTCTTTGATGAATTTAACATTTTCAAATCTCAAAATTTCCATTTAAAATTCCAGCTGTTCCTTTAGTGATGCCTTGAATTTTTTGAGAATTTTCTTCTCCATTCTGCTGACAGTCATTTGTGAAATATCCAATTCCTCTGCAATCACGATTTGTGTTTTCTTATCAAAATATCTTCCAAGAAGAATTTTCTTCTCAACTTCGTTCAAATCCTCCATGCATCTGTTAATCAAATCTCTGTTTTCAAACTTCAGCATGTCCTTGTCTTCTTCTCCAATCAAATCGCTAAGATTAGTGTCCCTGTCATCACTTGACTGATCGATTGATTGATCCAATGATTGTGGAGCGTACACCTTCGCCCCTTCCAACACTTCCAAAACTTCTTCGTTGGATATCGACAAGTAATCTGCGATGTCTTCAACTGTTGGAGATTTTTGCATAGTTTGTGCAAGGTGAATCTTGGCGTTGGCAACTTTTTTATTGAGTTCCTGAATTCTGCGTGGAACTCTGATGACCCAGCCTTTGTCTCTGAAATATTTCTTGATTTCTCCGACTATTGTAGGAGTTGCATAGGAGGAGAATTCGTAGCCTTTTGATGGATCGTAGCGGTCAATCGCAAGGATTAGTCCGATACATGCAACTTGGTACAAATCATCGTATTCGATTCCCCTTCCTGTGTATTTTTTAGCCAATATTTCAGCGATATACAGGTTTTTTTCAACGAGAGTATCTCTTGTTTTCTTGTCTCGTGTTTCTTGGAATTTCAAGAATAATTCTTTAATATTCTCCTGTTCTTCTTTACTAATTGATTTATTCGCCATAATATTATTTCCTATTCTTGATTACTTTTATCTCACTTCCATTGATTTCATATTCATCCATTAAAGATTGGATAATCATTTCCGATATTTTATCCTTTTCGTTGTTTTCACGTGGATTAAATCCATCTAATTTGAAGATTAGTGTTAAAGATTCATCGTCAATAGTCATTGTACAGTCGATGATTTTGGATCTATTTCTTTGTAAATTCAAGCATTCACTCGCGCACAATTTGATATCTTCAATATCGTCCACTGAAAATCCGCACTTCATCGCAATAAAAGATGCTGAAAGTCTTATAAGAGATACATTTTCTTTTTCATTTTGAAAACTTAATCTGAATTCTTCCATTATATCTCCTTTATTACGAAAATCTTGTCCATTTCTGTTATCGTGAACACTTTATTGACGTGTTTTTTGATATTGTCGATGTAGATTTTGTGGTTATTATCTCTTAGTTCGTTGTACACTTTTATCAAAGCGCCAAGTCCTGTTGAATCTATAAATGAAAGATCTGTCGCATCAATTCTGATGTCTTTTGGATTTTTCTTGTATTCTTTCAATAAATCATCTCTGAATTCGTCGCAAGTGTTAATGTCCAAATCACCTTGGATTCTTACAATTATTTCGTCTTTTGTGACTATATCGTAGTTTAATTGCATAATTTTCTCCTTATTCTTCAAAATACTTAGCTACAGCTACTATCGCATCTTCGCCCTTATCTGTATTTTTCAATAATACACCAGATGTTGATCTTGAAAGTGTAGATATTCCTTCCGCTTTAATTCTGATAACCTCAGCTTTTTTACTAATCAAAAGTATCTCATCTTCGTTTTTCAATGCCTTTGCACACGCTACATCTCCTGTTTTCTTGGCGATTTTGTAAGTTCTGATTCCCTTTCCACCTCTGTTTTGTGTAGTATAGTTGGATAATTCAGTCTTCTTACCGTAACCATTTTCACTGATAACTGCCAAGAATTCATTGTCTTTTACCAAATCAAATGAAATAACTTCATCGTCTTTGTTAAGCGTTATAGCCTTTACTCCGATAGCATTTCTGGATAAATCTCTCAATTGATCCACATTAAATTGCAAACTCATACCTTTTTTAGTGACGATAATTACATTTTCATTTTTTTCGACAAGTTTAACATCGATAAGTTCGTCACCTTCGTCAAATTTGATAGCTATAATACCAGTTTTTCTAATATTTTCGTACAAATCCAACGAAGTCTTCTTCACTTTACCATTTTTAGTAATAAATATTATAAATTGATCGTCTTTTTTGTCCTTATCCAACGCCAATACTTGTGTAACACTTTCATCGGCATCGATTTGGATTAGGTTAATAATGTTGGATCCTCTGGCTGTACGGCTTGCTTCTGGCACTTCGTAAGCTTTTAGTGAATAAACTTTTCCTTTATTAGTAAAGAACAATAAATCTTGATGAGTTGTAGTTGCGAACATATCTTTGATGAAATCTCCATCTTTCATTCCCATTGCATTAACACCACGTCCACCTCTGTGTTGAACTTTGTATGCATCTGTGGAAATTCGTTTGATGTAACCTTTGTTAGTGATAGTAATAAACATGTCTTCTTCTTCTAGAAGTTCCATATCTTCAAAATCACCGTCATCTCTTAGAATTTTAGTTCTTCTATCGTCTGAATATTTTGTTTTAATTTCTGATAATTCGTCTTTGATGATATTCAAAAGCAATTGTCTGTTATTCAAAATTTCTGTCAATTGTTCAATCAATGCGCTCAATTCGTCAAATTCATTTTGTAGTTTTTCTTTTTCCAAACCTTGCAATCTTTTAAGTCTCATATCCAAGATTGCTTGGGCTTGAATTTCTGAAAAGCCAAATCTTTGCATCAATTTTTCAAGCGCATCATCGTAACTTGTTCTTATGATGTGGATAATTTCATCGATATTGTCGATTGCTTTCAACAATCCTTCGACTATGTGAATTCTTGCCTTCGCCTTGTTCAAATCGAATTGCGTTCTTCTTCTAACGACTATTTCTTGGTGAACAAGATAATGGTCGATCAATTGTTTCAAATTCAAAACTTTTGGAACACCATTTACAAGTGCAAGGTTAATTATCCCGAATGTAGTTTGCATTTGAGTGTATTTGTACAAGTTATTAAGCACGATATTTGGATTGGCATCTCTTTTTGTTTCGATGACAATTCTCATACCTTTTCTGTCTGATTCGTCTCTCAAATCGCTGATGCCTTCTAATTTCTTTTGTTTTACAAGGTCTGCGATTTTTTTGATTAAATTGGATTTGTTAACTTGGTAAGGAATTTCTGTGACGATTATTTTGTATCTTCCCTTTGATTCCTCAATCCTAGCTTCTGCCCTTAGTTTGACTTTTCCACGTCCTGTTGTGTATGCATTTTTGACTTCTTCAAGTCCCATGATGTTTCCACCTGTTGGAAAATCAGGAGCCTTGATGTGTTTCATCAATTCTTCTATTGTAATATTGGGATTGTCGATTGATGCGATTAATGCATCTATAGTTTCACCTAAGTTGTGTGGAGCCATATTTGTCGCCATACCAACAGCGATACCACTGGATCCATTTACGATTAAGTTAGGAAATCTGGATGGAAGTACAACTGGCTCTTGTTCTTCACCGTCGTAGTTGTCTTGGAAATCAACAGTGTCTTTGTTGATGTCGCGCAACATTTCAAGTGCAAGCTTGTCCATACGCAACTCCGTGTAACGAGGTGCCGCAGCTCCGTCACCGTCGATTGAACCGAAGTTACCTTGACCGTCTACAAGTGGATATCTCATGTTGAAATCCTGTGCAAGTCTTACAACTGCGTCGTAGATTGCGATGTCACCGTGAGGGTGATACTTACCCATAACTTCCCCTACAAGTCTTGCAGACTTGGAGTATTTTCTATCTGGGAACAACCCTTGTTGTTGCATTCCGTAAATTATACGTCTGTGAACAGGTTTTAGTCCGTCTCTTACATCTGGAAGCGCACGAGATACAATTACACTCATAGAATAATCCAAATATGCACTTTCCATTTCCTTTTTCAAATCAGCTGGTTTTATATTGATTTTTCTTTCTGTCATATTATTCTCCTAAGCGTCAATGTTTTGTGCATAAACAGCGTTTTGTTCTATAAATTCTCTTCTTGGTTCTACGTTGTCTCCCATCAAAACATCGAATGTGTTGTCGAGTTCGTTTTCATCTTCTCCGTCGATTTCGACTTTGATTAGGATTCTGTGTTCAGGATTCATTGTAGTATCCCACAATTGTTCTGCGTTCATTTCACCAAGACCTTTGTATCTTTGAACTTTGATGTTACTTCTTTCGCCGTATTTTTCCAAAGCTTCTTCCAATTCTTTTTCTGTGTAGCAATATTCCATTACCTTAACACCTTTGATGATTCCGTAAAGTGGTGGTTGTGCGATGTAGACGTGACCTTTTTCCACTAATGGCTTCATAAATCTGTACAAGAATGTGAGTAGTAGCGTTCTAATGTGAGCTCCGTCGACGTCGGCATCGGTCATTATTACGATTTTGCCGTAACGAAGTTTACTAATGTCGAAGTTTTTGCCAATTCCCGTTCCAAATGCAGTAATCATAGCTTTGATTTCTTCTGAATTCAAAACTCTTTCAAGGTGAGCTTTTTCTACGTTTAAGATTTTACCTCTCAATGGCAAAATAGCTTGGAATTTGTTGTCCCTGCCACCTTTTGCAGAACCACCGGCAGAATCCCCTTCGACAAGGAAGATTTCGTTGTGTTCAATGTCTGAGCTTTGGCAGTCGGCAAGTTTTCCTGGAAGTGTCGTATTGTCAAGCACTGATTTCTTACGAACCAAATCCCTTGCACGTCTTGCGGCAAGTCTCGCTTTTTGAGATGCCAATGCTTTTTGAATGATTGT
Organism: Finegoldia sp. P3-F-LR; assembly: GCF_052932165.1. Classification (NCBI taxonomy): domain Bacteria; kingdom Bacillati; phylum Bacillota; class Tissierellia; order Tissierellales; family Peptoniphilaceae; genus Finegoldia; species Finegoldia sp. P3-F-LR. The sequence goes on from NZ_JBRFJE010000004.1 coordinate 80,217, forward strand.
CTTGACGATTTTTGGGTTTTCTTCAAAATAAAAACTCAAATGTTCGTACACAACGCTGTCTACAACAGTTCTAGCTTCTGAGTTACCCAATTTTCCTTTGGTTTGTCCTTCAAATTGTGGGTTGTTAAGTTTTACTGAAACAACAGCAGTGATACCTTCTCTGACATCATCACCAGATAAGTTATCGTCTTTTTCTTTTAATATGTTTTTATTTCTTGCGTAATCGTTAAGAGCACGAGTAAGTGCAGATTTAAATCCTACAACATGTGTTCCACCGTCAACTGTTTTAATGTTATTAGTAAATGAAACTATAGTTTCGTTATAGCTTTCAGTGTATTGCATAGCTATTTCCACTTTAGTAGTTTCTTTTTCTCCTTCGATATACATAACTTCGTGATCCAAAGGCTTTTTGGATTTGTTGATGTATTCTACAAATGATTTGATACCACCTTCGTAGTGGAACAATTCCTTGTAGCCTTCTCTTTCATCAGCAAATTCTATCTTCACGCCCTTATTCAAAAACGCCATTTCTCTGAATCTTTTTGCAAGAACATTTTTGTCGAAATTCAAAGTTTCAAAAATCGTATTGTCCGGCATAAATTCAATTGTTGTTCCAGTTCCTCTGACATTTTCTTTTATAACAGTAAGTTCTGTAACAGTTTTTCCTTTTTCAAATCTTTGTTCGTACATTTTGCCGTCTCTTTTGACTCTGGCAATAAGATATGTACTTAAAGCATTTACACAACTTACACCAACACCGTGAAGACCACCTGAGTATTGATAAGCGTCGTTTGAAAATTTACCACCCGCATGAAGCACTGTAAGTACAGTTTCAAGCGTTGATTTACCTGTTTTTGGGTGTGTTTCAACTGGAATACCAGAACCATCATCTTCTACAATAACTGAATTGTCCTTTTTTATAGTAACCTTAATCAAATCACACACACCAGCCAACGCCTCATCAATTGAGTTGTCGACTACTTCGTACACCAAATGGTGTAGACCTTTTTCATCAGTAGAACCGATATACATCCCTGGTCTTACACGAACCGGTTCCAATCCTTCTAATACTGTAATCTGATCTGCAGTATATTCTCTATTTTTCTTCATTATATTCCTTTCATAAAGTTATTCATCAAATAATTCCCACTGATATTTGACTTGTAAACTCCTCTATTTGTTATGACTATAGACCTTATAGTAATGTCCTCATCTTCATTCACAAATTCCACGTTTTTCGTATAATCCAAATCATCCTTCTTGAAATCTGTGAAGAACTTGTCCGAGACATTAACCACTGCTATAATCTCATTTTCATCAATTAATGTGTTGTTGCCAATATCCAAATACATATCATTCACCTATTTTTATCGTGTACAACCCTTCTGGAGCTCTTTCTGAAGTCGTCAGAAAAGCTTGAAAATCCTTGATATATCTGATGATGTAGTTGATTCTGTAATCGTCAAGTTCACTGAACACATCATCCAACAAAATAATTGGCAATCTATCATTATAAAATCTACTCAAATCCAATTGTGCAAGCTTCATCGATAAAATAGCAGTTCTCACCTGAGCTTGAGATGCAAAAAACTTAGCCGATTTGTCGTTGATTAAAATATCCAAATCATCACGATGGATACCTAAATTAGTTTGCTTATTTTCCAAATCCTTATCCAAAATATCTACCAAACTCTTGTAATAAGTATTCTTTTGATTAGTCATATCCTCTACATATTCTATCGAAAAATTATTTTCCATGTCCAGCTTATCATTCTCATCACTCAAATTTGAGCACACGTTTTTTGCGATAAGATGAAGCCTTTCGACATAGCTTTTTCTCTTGTGCATAATATATGAGCCCGTGTCTGCCAATTGAATATTCAAAGCCTTAAGCTGTTCATTAAAATACGAATTGTACCTGTGGTTTTTGATGAGCTTATTTCTCTCATCCAACACTTGATTGTACTGTTTCAAAACAGTCCTGTAATAGTTATCCACACCACTTATGGACTCATCCAAGAATTTTCTTCTCAAAGATTTCGATTCTTTTACTATCTTCAAATCATCTGGCTTAAAAACAATACACTCAAAATACTCGTTGTATTCTTTAATTGTATTCACAAAAGCTTCATTCACATTGAATATCTTTTCGTTACTTTTAATAGTAATATCTATCTTATCCTCAAAACCATCATCGTAGACATCCATTACAATACGAGCCTCATCTTCACCGAATTTAATCAAGTGAGAATTGGTATTGGTTTTGAAACTTTTTCCTTTCAAAGCTACATTAATAGCTTCCAAAATATTAGTCTTACCTGAGGCATTTCTGCCTACAATCAGATTCAGACCATCACAAAAATCCAATTCTATTTCACAGAAATTCCTGTAATTATATAATTTTAATTTTTGAACGATCATTATTCGACTACGTATTTCTCTCCTTCAAATTCCACTACATCTCCTGGATAAATCTTCTTGCCGCGTCTTATCTCCACCTCGTCATTAACCTTAACCATGGATTCTTTAATAAGTTCTTTCGCCATGCCACCAGTTTGTGCGATGGATGCGAATTTTAGAAACTGTTCCAATTTTATAAATTCAGACTCAATTTTAACACTAATCATTATTACCTCCTGCAAGTTTTACCGGAAGGACAAGATAAGTGTAATTCGTATCGTTAAGTGGCTTAAACACCATAGGTCTTAGACTTCCACTCATATTCAATGTAATATCGTCATCATCAATAACCTTCAAGCCATCTAACAAATACTTAGCATTAAAAGCAATCTTCAAATCTTCTCCACCGATTTCGCACTTCACATACTCATCGACCTTACCAATATCAGTATTAGATGAAATATGCAATTCATTTCCAGAAAAATCAAGCTTAACCAAGTTTGCCTTGTCTTCTTTTGCCATCAAAGACGCTCTTTCCAACGCCATTTGCAAAGCTCTCTTTTCTATAGTAACGACAGTCGAAAAATCTTGTTTCATAACTTGATTGTAATCGATATATTGACCATCGATTAATCTAGAATAAACATCAGTGTTTTCCAATTTGAAAATAATATTTCCAGTAATAATGTTAAGAGTTATTTCCCCTTCTTCCAAAATCTTGTAAACTTCATTCAAAGCTCTCGCTGGAACAATAGCCTTCATTTCAAACTCACTCACATTACTCATACAATCAAGTGAAACTCTGTAACCATCTAAGGCCACAAATTCAATCCTATCGTTCATAATATTGAACAAAACACCTGTCAAATCTGGTCTTGTTTGGTCCATACTTGTTGCAAATGATGTTTTTCTGATGGAATCTCTAAGTTCAGATTGTTCCAAAGTCAATTTAACATCCTTATCTATATAAGGAAGAGATGGAAATTCGTTTGAATCTTGACCTTGAATGTTGAATTCCGTAGATAAACATTTAATATTGATATTATTATCGTCCACTTCAATATAAATATCATCGTCAGGAAGTTTTCTAATGATATTTCCTATCATTGATGAATTAATTACAATTTGACCTTTTTCGTAGATTTCACAATTTGCTCTAGTATCCACAATAAGTTCCAAATCCGTAGCAACAAGTCTAAGACAATTTTCTTCTGCGATGAACAAAATTCCTTCTAATATCTGAATAGTCGTTCTAGATGACACCGCTTTTTGCACAATATTGATATGTTTAAGTAATTCTTTTTGCGATATTTTTAATTTCATATTTTACCTTTCGTTTATACAAATAATAATAATAGTTAGTAATAGTAGTAGTAGGGCTGTTTGTATTGTGGATAACTCTAGTTTGTTTGTAATTTGTGGTGTTTTATATATTGATAACGATGTGTATATAATTGGCACAAGCTGTGCGATTATCAACATTATCAACTTTTTACAATTTTAGTTTATCACTTTAAAGTTATCAACAACTTATCCACATAGTTATTAATATTAAATTGTGGATAGAAAACTCTAAAATAAACTTATCCACAATCATAAAGTTTAATAAATTAAGAATTTTGAATGTAGTTGATTAGGTTATCAATTTCTTCATCAAATTCTGAACTTTTTTTGATATCATTCTCAATTTTCTTGATTCCATGCATTACTGTTGAGTGATCTTTGCCAAAACTTGAAGCAATACTAACCAAAGAAATATCCAACAATTTTCTGGACACATACATTGCTATTTGCCTTGGATATGCGATTTGTTTGGATCTCTTTTTTGAAAGCAAATCATCTTGACTTACATTGTACCTATCACACACACTCTCAATGATTAAATCTATAGTTACAGGTCTTAATTGAGTGTCTGCGATAAGTTGTTTTAGAACATTTTTTGCCAAATCTAATGTAATGTTGCCATCTCCTATCAGAGTTTTTTGACCTACGACATTCATTACTGCCCCTTCCAACTCACGTATATTGCTTTTGACATTCATAGCAATATAATCGATTATTTCTGGGGTAAGTGATGTATTATTTCTATCTAAATACTCGTTTATAATAGCCACACGTGTTTCGTAATCTGGTGGTTGAATGTCTGCCATTAATCCCCACTCAAAACGCGACACTAACCTCTCTTCCAATGTTTTTATCTCTTTTGGAGGTCTATCACTGGAAAGTATGATTTGCTTGTTGTGGTTGTACAATTCGTTGAATGTGTGGAAAAACTCCTCTTGTGTACCTTGTTTTCCTGCTATAAATTGAATATCGTCAATTAATAGTACGTCTATATTTCGGTATTTTTCTCTAAATTGTGAATTTTTTTTCGTAGATTTATCTCCTATTGAAGATATAAGTTCGTTTGTAAATGATTCACTAGTAGTGTAAATAACCCTAGCTTTTGGGTTATTTTTAAGTATTTCATGAGCAATGGCATGCATCAAGTGAGTCTTACCCAATCCTGCTTTTCCATGAATAAACAATGGATTGTATGCTGTGGCTGGGTTTTGTGCGACTGCAAGTGCTGCGGCTAATGCTAGTTCGTTGTTTTTTCCTTTTACAAATGTATCGAATTTGTATTTGCTGATTAAATTCTTGCCGTAAGGGCTTAAATCAGTTTTTTCTTCTGGTAGTTTTGTTTCAGGTTTTTTGTCTTCTACAGTGTATTTTTCATCTTCTGCTACTTCTTCACTTACTAGAATGGATCGTTGACCATCTATGTTTTGGTTTTGAATTATATTTTCGTCTTTGTAATTATCCATTTCATAACGGTCTATGATGACTACTTTTCTCTTGACATTACTGATGAAATCCAAGTATTTTTGGATATCGTCGTAGTATTTGTTATAGATTGTTTTTTTGGTAAATCTATTTGGAGAAAGCAAAATAAATTCAGTATTTGTTAAATAAAGAGGTTTTAATGGAGCAATCCATGTGTTGAAGTTCAAATCAGACATTTCCTGTTTAAATGTGTTAGATATTTTTAACCAGAGTTCATCTTTGTCGGTCATTTTTCACCTCGTTTTTTTACTTATCAACATATTTATCCACAAAATGATGAGTTATCCACATTAAATAAATAGCTATTTTCCAATTTAAACAAAAAAAATATATAATTTATTCACATTCGCACAACTTATCCACATCAATTTATAGAAAAATAATTGTGGATATTAAATTAGAATATACAGCAAATTCGTGTAGTTTTAAAACAAGAATTCACATAGTATCCACAACTTATCCACAATTTGTTAATAAATGCGTACTTTTCATACTTTTTGATACTTTAATTATAGCAAATTATATCTTTTATTACAAATTTATTGAAAATTTTGATAAATGGTTTTGTGTTTGCTATAACTTATCCCCAAAATGAGTTTAATATTTTAAATTTAGAATGAATTGTGGATAAAAGTTATCCACAAATTTTTGGGTTTTGTGGATTTGGTATTTAAAATGTAAAAATTTTGTTTACAGTAAAATTTTTTGTAACTGTCTTTTTATTCGCGTTTGTCAACAAAAAAGCTTGACAATTGTTATTGTCATAAGTATAATTGGAGTAGTGTTTTTATAGGCAAAAGTCCTTTATTTTATACTAGGAGGTGCGATTGATGAAAAGAACTTATCAACCAAATAACAGAAAAAGAAAAAAAGACCACGGATTTAGAAGTAGAATGGCTACTAGAGGTGGAAGAGCTGTTTTAAAGGCTAGAAGAAGAAAAGGTAGAAAAGTATTATCAGCTTAGGTCACATTCATTGTGGCCTTTAATTTATTATGGATAAAAGTGTAAGGTTAAGAGATAACAGGGAATACAATGTTGTCTACAAGAGGGGAAAGACTTATTATAATAGAAACTTCTCTTTGGTAGTGTACAATTCAAAAAAAGGAACTCGAATCGGATTCTCTGTTACTAAAAAGTACGGCAATGCCGTTGAAAGAAACAGAATCAAGAGGAAACTGAGAGAGATTGTAAGGCTTAATTTCTCTGAGTTTGACAAGGGCTTGGATATGGTTATTATCCCGAAGAAAAACACTGAAGACTTAACTTACAAACAGCTAGAATCTGCATTATTGCACGTTTGTAGAAAGGCATCGAATAAAAAATGTCGAAAGTGATGATATTTTTAATCAAATTTTACCAAAAGGCTATATCGCCGTATTTGGGGCATGGAAAGTGTAAATACTATCCAACTTGTTCACAATATGCGTTGGAGGCTTTCAGAAAAAAGCCGTTTTTCAAGGCGTTAGGGCTTACTATTTGGCGAATTTTAAGATGTAATCCATTTTCAAAAGGCGGATATGACCCACTAAAATAAAAAGGAGTTGTAGAATTGCAAATAATTGCAAATGTATTTGGAACTATTCTTAGGTTTATATATGAAAACATCTCACATGTGATGGCTGAACCTAAAAGTATATCGTATTTTGCGATATCAATTCTTTTATTAACACTTATTTATAAGCTTATAACTCTTCCGGTAACTATTCATACGCAAAAAACTCAAGAACAAAACGCTTTGATGCAACCGGAAATTAAGGAAATTCAAAGAAAATACAAGAACGACCCACAAACTCAACAATTAAAGATGCAAGAATTATACAAGAAGTATAATTTCAATCCTTTAAGTGGTTGTTTGCCAATTATCTTACAAATGGTTTTGGTTTTGGCATTATTTAGAGTAATGAGAGAACCAGGCAAATACATGTTTGATAATGTGGCTAAGATTAACGAGATTGCTCGTAATTTCTTCTGGATACCTGATTTGACTAAACCAGACCCAGTATTATTTGGATTACCTTTAATAAATGCGTTCACTCAATTTTTAGTAGCAAAGATCAGTATGCCTACTAATAACAAGGATAAGAAGTCAAATGAACCTGATCAAATGGAAATGATGAACAAATCAATGATTTATTTCATGCCGATATTTATGTTCTTCATTTCAAGCAAATACGCTTCAGGTTTGATTCTTTATTGGGGATTTTCAAACGTTATAGAAGTTTTAATAAGGTTAATAATTAAAAATAAAGACAAAAAAGATGTTGCGGAGGAAGTTAGATGAGAAGCACAGTAATTAGTGCGAAGACTGTTGAAGAATGTGTCAATAAAGCTTTGGATAAGCTTCAAGCTAATAGAAACGAAGTTAACATCGAAGTTATAAATGAAGCTAAACAAGGTTTTTTGGGCTTGTTTGGAGCAAAGGACGCTGTCGTTAGAGTGTCATTAAAAGACGATGTTAAAGAAAAGGGAACAGGCGATTTTGTGAAGAATATCCTAAACTCTGACTCTAACTCAGTTGAAACAGAACAAAAAGAAGATACTAAAGTTATAGAAGATAAAAAAATTGTAGAAGAAGTTGAAGAAACTAAATCTACAGAAGATGATAAGGAAGAAATCGTAGAAAAATCAGCAAAACCAGTAGAACCAGTAGAACCAACAAAACCAGCAAAACCAGTAGAAGCTGAAGAAGTTAAAGAAACTGAAGAAGCTGTAAAATCTGAAGAAACTGAAGAAGAACAAGAAGCTGAATCTGATGTTACTATTGATAGAAACGACGAACTTTTCATCACAAGCAAGAATTTCTTGAAACAAATGATTGAAGATATGGGAATTGATTGCGATATCGAATCTAGAACTGAAGGAAATATGATTAAGTTCAATATTATGTGTTCAGAAGAATCTGATATCGGAATTATCATAGGAAAAAGAGGGGAAACATTGGATTCTCTTCAATATATCGTAAACTTGGTTACTAATAGAAACAGTGATACTTATATAAGAGTTATTTTGGATTGTAACCAATACAGATCAAAAAGAGAAAGATCTCTTCAAAAATTAGCTAGAAGATTAGCTGACAAGGCTGTTCAAACAGGAAGAGATATCAAGCTTGAACCTATGAATCCATACGAAAGAAGAATCATACACACTTATCTTCAAAACGACGAAAAAGTGAATACATTCTCTCAAGGCAATGAGCCTAATAGAAGAGTTATTATTAAAAGAAAATAAATTACAAGACTACATATCTTAGGTATGTGGTCTTTTTTTGTGGGATGTTTAATTTGTTGAAATTAGGCTCTTATTTATTTGTAATCATTTTGTATGATATAATATAATATTGCTATAAAGAATGAAAGGATAGACTAAATATGGACGATTGTATTGCAGCTATTAGCTCTGCTACTGGAGAAGCGGGAATTGGCATTGTTCGAATGACTGGAGAGGGTTGTGTGGATGTGCTTGATTCTGTGTTCAAAAGAGCAAATGATAATGCTGATTTTATAAATAGAAAAATGACTTATGGCCACATTGTTGACGATAATGAGATCGTCGATGAGGTCTTGGTTTGTTATATGAAGGCTCCGCACACATACACGCGTGAGGATGTCGTGGAGATTTACACTCATGGTGGGGTTGTCGCTGTGAGAAAGGTGTTGGAAGTTCTATTAAACAACGGTGCAAGACTTGCTGAGGCAGGTGAGTTCACTAAGAGGGCTTTCTTAAACGGTAGGATTGATTTGTCTCAAGCTGAGGCTATTATCGATATGATTAAGGCAAAGACTGACAAGGCATATTCCGTGAGTATGAAGCAGTTGGAGGGTAGTGTTAACAGAAATATCAAACAGTTGAGAGACCAATTGTTGGATATGCTATCTCATGTGGAGTATTCGATTAATTTTACTGAAGATATGCAGGACGAATTGGACAACACTCCTGTTTTGAACGAGGGCAAGGAAGTTTTGGATAAGCTTAAAAAGCTTTCTGAGAGTGCAAACAGAGGCAGAATTATCAGAGATGGTATCAATACTACGATAATTGGCAAGCCAAATGTAGGCAAATCTTCTTTGTTGAATGCTTTGTTGAAGGAAAACAGAGCTATTGTGACGGATATTCCCGGTACTACTCGTGATGTTATCGAGGAATACATCGATTTGGATGGGATAAGTCTTAAGATTAACGATACTGCAGGTATCAGAGATACTGAGGATATCGTGGAGAAAATCGGTGTCGAAAAATCTGTGTCTTTTATTTCTGATTCAGATTTGATTATTGCGATTTTTGATTCTTCGAGAGAGTTTGACGATGAGGATAGGAAGATTTTGGATCTTATTAGAGATAAAAAGTCGATTGTTTTGTTAAACAAGATTGATTTGGATGGTGGATTTGATTTCGATGAAAACTTGGAAGGAATCGAGGTCATTCACACTTCAATCAAAAACAACGAGGGTATCGAGGATTTAGAAAACAAGATTATAGAGATGTTTAACGACGGATATATTGAAGCTAATAACGACAATATTATTACTAACATTAGACATAGAGATATTATTAACAAAGCTATTAAATCTTTGGAGAGTTCTCTACACGATATGGAAGCTGGCGTTCCTATTGATTGTTTCGAGGTTGATTTGAGAAATGCTTGGGAAATTCTAGGCGAAATCACTGGAGAAACTGTGGATGACGATGTATTGAATAAGATTTTTAGCGATTTTTGTATAGGTAAATAAAATGGATAGATTATATTATGAAAATCCCTACGATGTTGTGGTTGTAGGCGCAGGTCACGCTGGTTGCGAGGCTGCGTTGGCTACAGCGAGGTTGGGATTAAAAACAGCGATTATGAGTATTAGTTTGGATTCGGTGGCTGATTTGCCATGTAATCCGAACATTGGTGGCACTGGAAAGGGTCACTTGGTGAAGGAAGTTGACGCATTAGGTGGCGAGATGGGTCTTGTTATCGACAAGACGTACATTCAATCGAGAATGTTGAACACTTCCAAGGGTCCTGCGGTTCACTCATTGAGGGTTCAAGCAGACAAGAGAAAATACCACGATGAGATGAAAAGCGTGTTGGAAAACACAGAGAACTTGGATTTGATTGAAGCTGAAGTTGTGGATATTGGGGTTGAAGACAACAAAATAAAGTCGATTACAACTGCACAAGGGGCTATTTTCCCTACAAGAGCTGTGATTCTTGCGACTGGGACATATCTGAAAGGGCTTGTGATGATGGGAGAATACACTTATGAATCAGGGCCTCACGGTATGAAATCATCTAAGAAATTGTCAGATTCTTTGAAGAGGTTGGGAATTGAACTTAGAAGATTCAAGACTGGTACTCCTGCGAGAGTTCACAAGGACAGTTTGAACTACGAAGTGATGACTGTGCAACCTGGTGATGACGATGTTATTCCTTTTTCGTTTTTGAATGACGGCAAGGATATTTCAAAGAAGCAAGAAAACTGCTATTTGACCTACACTACACTTAAAACAAAGCAAATTATTGAGGATAATTTGGAGAGATCTCCGATGTATGCTGGAATTGTAAAGGGTGTGGGTCCACGTTATTGTCCTTCGATTGAAGACAAAATCGTGAGATTTCCAGACCGTGATGAGCATCAAGTATTTGTGGAACCTGAAGGTTTGAGCACGAAGGAAATGTACATTCAAGGCGTGTCATCGACTCTTCCAGAAGAGGTGCAAAAAGAAATGTACAAGACAATCATTGGTTTCGAAAACGTGAGATTTATGAGAAGTGCGTACGGAATCGAATATGATTGCATCGACCCTACTATATTAAAGAGGACTTTGGAACATTTGGAAATCAATAATTTGTTCTTTGCGGGACAAATCAACGGATCCAGTGGATACGAAGAAGCTGCCGGTCAAGGAATTATCGCAGGTATCAATGCTGCTATGAATTTGCTTGGCAAAGAGCCATTTGTACTGGACAGATCCGACGCGTACATTGGCGTATTGATAGACGATTTGGTAACCAAAGGAACTAACGAGCCGTACAGGATGATGACAAGCAGATGCGAGTATCGATTGACTTTGAGACAAGACAACGCTGATTTGCGATTGACTGAAAGAGCGCACGCGATTGGACTTGCAACGGACGAAAGATATGAGAAAATGCTTCACAAGAAGAAGACGATTGATGATGAAATCGAGAGATTGAAGTCAATCATGGTGACTCCAACAGAAGAAACTAACGAAAAACTGAGAAAACTTGGTTCATCAGAACTAAAAACTGGAATCACTTTGTTGGATTTAATCAAAAGACCAGAATTAACTTACGATAAAACAGAAGAATTTGACGCTGAAAGACCAGAATTACCGAGATATTTGAGATTACAAGTGGAAACTCACATCAAATACGAGGGCTACATTGCAAAACAAATGAGCCAAATCAAGCAATTTAAAAAGCTTGAAAACAGAAAATTGGATATGATTGAGGATTACAAGGAAGTTATGGGGCTTTCCAACGAAGCTGTGCAAAAACTCAACGACATCAAACCAGAATCGTTGGGACAAGCGAGCAGAATTAGCGGTGTGAGTCCATCTGACATCAATGTTTTATTGATATATATGGAAACGAGGAAGAAATAATGTCACTGAAAGAAACATTGAACGATTACGATATACAATTGGATGACAATCAGATTGATTTGCTGTTGAAATACATGGATTTGGTTTTGGAAAAGAACAAGGTAATGAATTTGACTGCGATCACTGATGAAGAAATGTTTCACGTGAAACATTTTGTGGATTCCTTGTATGTATTGAATTTGTTCGATTTTGAAGAAAACAAAACGATAATTGACGTGGGAACTGGTGCAGGATTTCCTGCAATTCCAATAAAAATAGCGAGAAATGATTTGAAGTTCACACTGCTCGACAGTTTAAGAAAAAGAGTTGACTTCTTAAAGGATGTTATAGATGAACTACAACTTACAGACATCAAAGCAGTCCACGAAAGAGCAGAGGAATGCACGAGAACTGCTGAATACAGAGAACGATACGATTATTGTATATCACGTGCAGTGTCAAAACTTGACACGTTAGCTGAGTTCTGTTTACCATTTGTAAAAGTCGGAGGATACATGATAGCCATGAAGGGCAAATCCGACGAAACAGACGTAGGAGAGAACGCAATCAAAATCCTCGGTGGTAAAATAGAACAAGCTATTGATTACAAAATAGATGACGAGGATAGAAGCTTGGTTGTCATCAAGAAAATCAAAGAAACGCCGAAGAAATACCCACGAGGTGGCGGCAAACCTAAGAAAAACCCGCTATAAATAACGGATTTTGAAAAAAATGCTTCACAATAATAAGCAGAAAACCGAATTTAATATAAAGACAGGGACAAGTTTACTGTAATTGCTAAAAGTAGAAGAACATTTTGCACGAATATCTGACTCCATAAATTGGTGATTTGTTAATCTCGAACCACTAAAATCCAAAACTCGAGCTAAAGCTCTCAAACAGTTGGATTTTTGACGTGGTTCTTCGATGTAAAATCACAACAATTTATTACGTATGATATTCTTAGCGAAAGTGTATTCTACTTTTTTGTTTCGCTAGATTTATGAAGAAAAAGGAAAAAGTAGTCGTATTTATGGAAATTTGATTGCTACTAGAGAGGAAAGAATATTTCACAATAATAAGCAGAAAACCGGATTGGCTCAAATATCTAGCTTACGAAAACAAACAAATTCTAAGCTTGTGAATCTAAAATTGCAAACTCGCTAACGCTCAGACAGTGCAATTTCTTAACGATTCACTTCGCTTGAATTTGAGGTTGTTTTCTCCAGATGATATTTTCCGTCAATCGCGGTAATCTGCTTTTTGTTTGCGGGGATTTATGAGGAAAAGAAAAAAATATTTCTCGTGGGATTTTGATTGCTACGGGAGAGGCAAGAATGCATTCTACTTTTTTGTTTCGATAGATTTAAGAGGAAAAGAGAAAAGATATTTCTCGTAAGATTTTTAATGCTACGAGAGAGAAGAATGTTTTTCTATTTTTGAATTAAAATGTTTCACGTGAAACATTACAAACAAATTTTTATTAGTGATATAATTTAATTGTAAATCGAAGAAAAAAAACGACGCTCTGAGAGGCGTTTTAACAGACGAAAATAAAATATAGGTAATAAACTATGGAGGAGATATGAAAGTTCAAATAATAGCCGTTGGGACGGAATTATTGCTTGGTGACACTTTGGATACGAATTCTAACTACCTTTCTATCAAAATGAAGGAGTTGGGGTTTGATGTGTACAAGAGGGTTGTGGTTGGAGATAATTACGACAGGCTTTACAAGGAAATTAAAGATGGTTTACAACAAAATGATTTGATTATAACGACTGGTGGTTTGGGGCCGACTGAAGATGACATTACAAAAAAATGCTGCTGTGATTGTCTTGGCAAGGAAATGGTGCTTAATGAAAAAAGCTATGCTAAATTGAGGAATTATTTTAACGAAGACGAAAAGGCGATACAAGGCAATATCAAACAATGTATGTTTCCAGAAGATGCGATTGTTTTTGAAAACTTCAATGGAACAGCAGATTGTGCAATGATTGAACATAATGGAAAGAGAATATTATTTCTTCCAGGTCCACCAGCTGAGATGAAACCTATTTATGAACAACAAGTGCAAAAAGTTCTGGAGCAATTTGCAACAGACTGTATTATTTCTGAAACTTTGAATATATCCATACTTGGAGAATGGGACATGAACGAGAGGGTCAAGGATATCATTGAATCTTCAAATAATCCTACGGTCGCTCCGTATTTTAAGAAAGACAAGAGAATACTTCGAATAACTGCAAAAGCATGTGACAGACAAACTGCTCTTAAGATGATTGATGCAAAGAAAAAAGAGCTTAGAGAAAGACTGGGCATGTATGTTTTTGGAGAAAATGATGAAACAATTGAAGAATCAGTCTATAAGGTGTTGAAAGAATACGATTTGTCGATTATGACATCAGAATCCATTACAGGTGGTATGATTGCATCAAAGCTTGTGAATGTGTCTGGAGTTAGCGATTATTTGAAAAGGTCATTGGTGGTGTATTCTAATGAGGCTAAGATAGATCTGCTTGGCGTTAAGGCTGAAACTATAGACACATACGGTGTTGTTAGTGAAAATGTCGCGTTTGAGATGGTTGAGAGAATGTTTGAAAAATTTGGAGTTGACTGTGCGATTTCTACGACAGGTTACGCTTCAGGAGAAAACGCTGGGCTTGTTTATGTTGGTTTGGGATACAAAAATGTGATAAAAACACTAAAATTACAGCTTCATGGAGAACGAAATAAAATCAGAAATAGAGTTTCAAATCGTGCTTTGGCAGAGCTGAGGTTAATGATTTTAGAAAATGTTTCACGTGAAACATTTTAAAATAAAATACAACTTTATTTGTGCTATAATAAATATGAAAGGAGCTGTAAATTTGAAAACAATATGTGTATTTAATCAAAAAGGTGGAGTGGGAAAAACTACTACCGTCGTTAATTTGTCAGCAGCTCTTGGTTTGAAAGGAAAAAAAGTACTTGTAGTGGATTTGGATCCGCAAGGTAACACGACTTCAGGCTTTGGAATTAATAAGTTTGAGCTTCAAAAAAGCATTTACGATTTGATGGTTCATGACGATTTTGATGAAGATTTTATTATCAAAACTGAAGAAAAAAACGTGGATATAATCCCAGCAACGTCTGATTTGTCAGGGGTTGAGGTGGAACTTATAAACACTGATGATAAAGAAAAAGTGTTATTTAATATACTTTCTAATGTGAGTGGATATGATTTTTGCTTTATAGATTGCCCTCCTTCATTGGGGACGTTGTCTATAAACGCATTGGTGGCGGCAGATTCTGTCCTTATACCTATCCAATGTGAGTTTTATGCGCTTGAAGGCGTAAGTCAACTTATGAATACTATTAATTTGGTGAGAAGTTCACTCAATGAAAACTTAGAAATAGAAGGTATTGTTATGAGTATGTTTGATGGTAGAAATAATCTTAGTTTGGAAGTGGTGGAAGAAGTCAAGAAATACTTCAAGGACAAGGTGTTTACGACTATGATACCGCGTAATATAAGGTTAGCAGAAGCTCCAAGCTATGGAATGAGTGCGTTATCTTACGACAAAAATTCCAAAGGATCTATTGCTTATACGAGACTAGCGGAGGAATTTTTATAATGGTTAGGAAAAAGGGATTAGGAAGAGGCTTAGACGCTTTAATACCACAAAATATTATAGAAACGACAAGTTCTGACTCGATTGTTAATATCGAATTATCAAAAATAATTAGAAGAGAAGATCAACCAAGAACACATTTTGAAAAAGATAAAATACGTGAGTTAGCAAATTCTATCAAAGAGTACGGAGTAATATCTCCGATTATCGTTCGAAAAAAGGACGAAAAATACGAGATTATCGCCGGAGAAAGAAGGTTTTTGGCAAGCTTAGAGGCTGGTTTATCTGAGATTCCTGCAATTGTTAAGGAAATGGAAGATAGTGAAGTGGCAGAGGTGTCGCTTATCGAAAACATTCAACGTGAGGATTTGAATGCTGTTGAAGAGGCTGTGGCTTACAAAAACTTGATGGAAAACTATAATTTAACTCAAAAAGAATTGGCAGACAAATTGTCCAAATCAAGGTCATATATTGCAAATACATTGAGACTTCTTAACTTAGATGAGTTGTCATTGGAACACTTAAAAAAAGGCGACATCACATCATCACAAGCTAGAAGTTTACTTGCTATTGACGATATGAAAAAGAGAAAAGCGTTATTGGACAAGCTATTATCCAAGAAGACAAATGTTAGAGAAATCGAAAAAGTGTCCAAGGAAACAGACCCGTTTTTGTTGGATTTGCAAAACAGGTTTTTGGAGAAATTCTCTACAAAGGTTAGAATTAAGCCAAGAAGAAAAGGCGGAAGTATAGAGATAGAATATCTATCTAATGAAGATTTAGAAAGGATTATGGAGATATTAGAGCTATGATGTTTATGGATCAAACTTTAGAAGAATTTATTAAAAATGTAAACTCAAAGGAACTTCCAGGTGGGGGTTCTATAAGTGCGTTGACTGCGCTTTTGGGAGTAGGTATTGGAAACATGAGTTTCTATCTAACTGAAGACAAGAAATCTTTCAAAGCATTAGACGATGAAACTCAACAAGAAATCAGAAGTCATGTAGACAGACTTACTGAAATTATTGAAGAATTAAAGGAAAAAATGGTTGAAGATACTAAAAGCTTTGACTCTGTTCTTCAAGCATACAAACTACCTAAGGAAACAGACGAAGAAAAAGCTTACAGAAAGAAAATGATAGCTGATGGATATATCATCGCTACAGAATCTCCAATGTCTTCTGCTAGAATTATGATGGAAGCAATGGAACTTGTAAAACAAATTGCAAAATATATCGATAAATATGCAATAACAGACCTTTTAGCAAGTGCATATTTATTACATTCTAGCATGAAATCAGTAATGTTGAACGCTAAAATCAACATGAAACAACTTGGAGATAGTAAGAAAGTAGCTGATGAAATCACAGCATTAGAAGACAAATCAGAAGTTTTATTGAGAGAAATTGAAGAAGTTTCATACAAAAAAATAGGTGAGGTATAATGACTTATTTTGATAATGCTGCGACGAGTTTTCCAAAACCTGAGATAGTTTATGAAAAACTCGATGAAGCAATGAGAGAATTTGCCGCAAATCCGGGAAGAAGTGGACATAAATTGTCACTTAAAATGGATAGGGCGATTTTTAATTCTAGAATGAACATCACAGAATTTGTCGGCGGAACGAATCCTCTTAATTTGATTTTCACATTGAACTGTACAGATAGCTTGAACATGGCAATCAAAGGGCTTGTTAAAAAAGGAGACCACGTTATCACGACATCTTTGGAACACAACTCAGTTATTCGACCTCTTCACAAAATGCAAGAAGATGGATTTATCGATTTGACTGTTGTGTATGCGGACGAACGTGGGATTTTGGATGTCAACAAAATCGAAGAAGCAATCACTGACAAGACCAGAGTTTGCGTGACAACTGCTATGAGTAACTTGACAGGAACCATCGTTGATTTCTGCAAGATCGGCGAAATTATGCACGCTCACGATATTTTGTACATTGTGGATGCTGCACAAGCTATGGGATATTTGGATTTTGATATGAAAAATATGCCGATAGATGTGTTGTGTTTTCCTGGACACAAATCGTTGTTTGGACCAATGGGAACGGGAGCTATGTATATAAAAGAAGGAATTGATGTCAAAAGCTTAAAACAAGGCGGAACTGGCTCGCATTCACAAGATTTGGAACAACCTGACGAATATCCTGACAGATTAGAAGCTGGAACTATCAACGGACCTGCGATTTATGCACTTTCTGCAGGAGTTGATTTCATCAAACAAGAAGGTTTGAAAAACATTAGAGATCATGAAAATAGTCTTAAAGACAGATTTATAAATGGTTTGAAAGACGAAAAAGGTATCACATTATACGGAAGTTTGGATGAACACCAAGGACCAGTAGTGCCTGTGAATGTTGAAGGAATAGGCTCTAGCCAATTGGCATACATCCTAGATGACAAATACGATATCGCAACAAGAGCTGGAATTCACTGTGCGCCACTTGCACACAAGACGATTCATACACAAGACATCGGTGCAGTTAGGTTCTCATTTGGCCATTTCAACACTGAAGAAGAAGTGGACAAGGCGATTGAAGCGTTGAAAGAAATCAACAGAGGAGACAAAGATGGGGCTATCTAGTGCTATGAACACAATATTGATAATTCTTATGGTGTTTGTGGTATTAGTTTCCGTGATAAATTTCCGTAAAATCAACATCGTCAACAAAAAAGTCAACAGGGTCAAAAGAAGATACGATGCGCTTTTCAGAGCACAAGATGGTGACATTGAAGATATTTTGAATCAAAATTCTACAGATATCGTGGCAAATCAAAAAAGAATCGAAGAATTGTCCAAAACATTGGAATCTGTGGAAACTTTACAAGCAATATCACTTCAAAAAATCGGACTTGTTAACTATGATGCGTTTGAGTATTTGACTAACAAACTTTCATATTCACTATGTTTGTTGGATGCCAATGACAACGGGCTTATAATCACATCGATTTTCGGAAGAGAACAATCTACAAGCTACATCAAAATCATAACAAACGCTAAATGTAGCGAAAAACTAAGCGAAGAAGAAAATGAAGCTTTGAAGAAAGCTTTAAAATAGAACATTATTATAAAGGAGAAGAAAATGGATATATTTGAATCATTGAAATCAAAAATCTCAGGCAAAAACTTAAAGATAGTATTTCCTGAAGGAGAAGAATTAAGAATTTTAAAAGCAGTAGCGAGATTGAACGAAGAAAAAATCATTACTCCTGTAATTTTAGGTGATGAAGAAAAAATCAAAGAATTAGCAAACCAAGAAAACTTGAACATTGAAGGGGTTAAAATCATCAATCCACTAAATGCTTCTGATTTCGATGAAAAAGTAGACAAATTTGTTGAAAGACGTAAAGGCAAAAACACTGAAGAACAAGCAAGAACTATGCTTAAAGATGTAAACTACTACGGAACAATGATGCTTTATTGTGACGAAGTAGACGGACTTGTATCAGGCGCAGTTCACTCAACTGGAGACACTGTAAAACCAGCACTTCAAATCATCAAAACAAAACCAGGTACAAAACTTGTATCAGGAGCAATGGTTATGATTGGACCAAACGGCGAAAGATACGTATTCTCAGACATCGCCATCAACATCGAATTGTCCGAAGAACAATTAGCAGAAGTTGGGGTTGTAAGTGCTGAAACTGCAAAACTATACGATATCGATCCAAAAGTTGCATTCCTTTCATTCTCTACAAAAGGTTCTGCAAAACACTCATTTGCAGAAAAAGTTGCCAACGCTACTAAACTTGCCCAAGAAATGGCACCAGAACTTCCAATCGATGGAGAATTACAATTTGACGCTAGTATCGTTGAATCTGTAGGAAAACAAAAAGCTCCAGGTTCAAACGTAGCAGGTCATGCAAATGTGTTCGTATTTCCAGATTTACAAGCAGGTAACATTGGATACAAAATCGCTCAAAGATTAGGAAAATTCGAAGCAATAGGACCAATCCTTCAAGGAATGGCAAAACCAGTTAACGATTTGTCTCGTGGTTGCAACGAAGAAGACGTGTACAAGCTAGCTATAATAACAGCTGCTCAAGCATTATAAAGTGAAAAATAATAGACTGTTAACGCTAATAACATATGTCATATTCTTGCTGTTTTCTGGATTTTTAGTAGAAATCGCAGTATCAGGTAAGAATTTCACAAGAATTATGCTAGTAGTTTTCGTAGCATCGTTATTAGTCGTGACTAAAATGATTTACGACAGAAGAGATGAGGACATATCATCTTTGAAGGAATTGAGATTGTATTTGGTTGCAAGTGCAGTGGTTTCCATAATGGCAATAGTCAAATATTTGAAAGAATTTTCGTTTAGTAGAATATATATGCCATTTGCGTTTGCAATAATCATACATCTAGTTTATACAATAATATACAAAAATAAATCAAAAACACAAAGATAGGTGAAAGCCTATCTTTGTCTTTAAGGAGATAAAATGGAGTTAATTAATTTCATATATATGTTCTTCTTTTATGCAGTTTTTGGATATATTTGGGAAGTAATCTGGGTAAGCGCTGGACAGAAAAAACTTACTAACAGAGGATTCTTGTACGGGCCATTACTTCCGATATATGGGTTTGGAGCAGTGTTCATCACGCTTTTTGTGGATCACGCAATAGAGAGATTTAACGATTCTTACATCGTAATATTTTTCTCGGGATTGATAATTGCAACGGCATTGGAGTTTATAACGGGATATTTGATTGAAAAAATATTCAAAGTAAGATATTGGGATTACACAGAAAGATTTATGAACATAAAAGGGCTGATATGCCTCAGATCATCACTGTTTTTCGGAGTTATGTCCATATTCATGATGAATTATTCCAACAAATACATACTTGAACTCACTGAAAAAATCAAAAACAGCAACTACAACTTCGTGATTTACATTCTTATAGCTATATTTTCAGTAGATGTTGTGATTTCAGTAAAACAAGCTTATGGATTTAGATATATAATTGAATATCAAGAAAAAATGGAATCCTACTTAAAAGAAATCAGAAAAGATGTCAAGCTCAAAGCGTTGGAAGGATCACAAACACTTGAAGCTGATTTGTCGGAAATAAGGACTGCTCTTCGAGACAGGATAGAACATGTGGAAATCAAGAAATCCTTCATAGAAAACAGCGCCAAAATATTAGAAGACAGAATTGAAAGAGAAACCAACCTCAAAGAAAAGCTCAAAACCTTGTTGGATGAAAGAGTTGAAAGCGCTGAAAAGGTCGATTTAATCCACGATAGAATCGACAAAGTCTATGATAAAAGGCTTAAAAGATTACAAACTCACCAAAAAAACATACAAAGAGTTGCAAAGAGAAACGATATAACTTACAAAAAATAAAAATAAGCAGATGTCTTATATAGCATCTGCTTTTGTTGTACTAAAAACACATATTTATACAGAATTATTTTGCATAAAATTCCATTATTTCTTCAGCGCATTTTCCGCTGTTGACGTTATTTATTTCCAGTTCAAAATCTTTTGCTTTGACTGCGTAATTGATATCGTAGTATTTCGTAATTAAAGTTTCTATCACATAATCGTAGTCTTTGTCCTCTAGTTTATCAATCAAAATGGAGGAGTTATTGTTGCCAATGTATTTGGACAAATGATTTATCCCTTTTTTGATATCCTCCAAAGCATCGGCATTTTTCAAATAATCTGTTTTTATTCTATCTATTCTATCTTGAAGGCTTGAATTTATCATAACTTGATGATGTGAACCGTTGTATTTTTGTCTCAAAGATTTGGGAACATTAATTCTTCCTATTTTGCTACTTTCACATTCCACAAAAACAGGAGAATTATCAAAACTTTTGAGCTTATCGAACAACAAACTTTCGAACATTTTTTGCGATGGTTGATTTTTCAATCCGGCATTTCCAAGGATGGAGCCTCTATGGTTTGCAAGTTGTTCCAAGTTGAGGACGTTTTTGTGAGAATTTTCTAAAATATTCAGAATTTCTGTCTTTCCAACACCAGTGTAGCCTTTGATATTTACGTATTCGTGTGAATTAATAAGCTTATCTAAGTTTTCAATAATATATTTACGATAAGCTTTGTATCCTCCTTTTAGCCTGTAAATGTCAAGTCCCATTGATTTCATTATGTTAAAAAGCACAGTACTTCTCATGGAACCTCTGTAGCAAAACAAGCACACGTTGTGATTTTCGCTCAAATCCAACAACTTCACGTAAATGTCTTCTAGTTTTACAGATGCATATCTTATCGCCAATTTCTTTGCACATTCGTGATCTCCTGCATCATAAATCGTTGAGATTTCCACTCTTTCGTCGTTATTTAGTATCGGAATATTAATAGAACCGGGTATAGTTTCTTTCTGAAACTCGTACTCGCTTCTAACATCGACAAATATTATATTTTCCATATTTATAAGTTCTTCATAAGTATTTGCTACAAACATTTTGGCCTCCAAAATACTAATTATACACCTTTTATTGCGTTTGTAAAAGGTGTTGGAAACAAATAGTGGAAATTTTTTGGCTGATTATATATATGATAGCGTGTTCAATAATACAAATATCTAACTAAAACTAGTGATAAATAGAAAATATTATGATAAAATTAAATTAATCAAAAGAAGGTGTGTGACTATGAAAAATATTGCGTATATTTGTAAATGGTGCTTGGGAGTGTGTTTTGCATTAATCACTTTATATGTAATAAAAATATGTATATTTGGTGATTATATCCCAGAAGCATTAATTGCTATAGCACTACCATTGTCAATTGTATTAGTAGCTATATCAATTCTATTTTTCTCTATAGGATATGAGAATAGAGCGTAGATATCAGAAGATGAATATTAAAAATTGTTGATAGATGTAAAAAAATGTACCCTCATTATTGGAATAACCATTAATGAGGGTATTTTCAGTAAAAAAGAACTTGCAAATAGCAAGTTCCCAATTAAAAATTAAAATACATTCTAATAAGTCCAAGTATCAATATATGAACTGGATAGAATAGATAATTTATCAATTTGTTTTGTTTTCCACGTTTTCCGTTGTAAGTCACAGTAAAGGCGAATCCCAAGAAGGAATACACTTCTTTGATAATCGACAAATATCCAAGACCTGCGGAAATCACAGGCTTGTCGTAGAAAATGTAGAACAAATAAGCTAGAATTATCGCGTGATAATCGTAGTCCAAGCTCAAATACATTGCCAAGAATCCGAAAACAGCGACGATTATTACAGATGCACCGTACCAAAGTATCCTGTTTTTAAACTTATCTTTAATATAATCAATTATCCACACAGTTACAAGACACAAAGCCAACGTGAACATCATATTGTTCCAATATGGATCGAAGAATACCTTCGATGTGAAAATATCGAACGGAACCTCAGAAATTATCCCAAAAATCACCAAGTTTCTGAGATATTTCGCCCTGTCGTGTGTCTTGAAAAATCCTTCAACAATGAAAAATATAAAAATAGGAAATGCAATTCTTCCTAATATCGATAGAAAGTTCGATATATACAACAATGCTCCTTTTCCATTTAAAAAATGCGTTACAATCGAGTTGTTAACATGATCTATCAGCATTGATGTAAACGCAATGTATTTTAGCTGAGCTGCGTTAAATATCTGAAACTTCTTTAATTTATCGTGTTCAAATCTTTTATTTATATCCATTTGTCCTCCTCGTATAATATAGTTGTAGTAATGAATACTACATTTTATTCTCAATCCCACTTTCATATGGGATAATAATTGTATAGATAGAGGTCGTAGCTATCCTCCTTGAAGCTAGTCTTCCTATTTAA
>NZ_JBRFJE010000005.1:0-91208 GCF_052932165.1 Finegoldia sp. P3-F-LR
GGTAGTTGACAGTTTTTGTGGCGGATGTTTCAACCCTAAAAGAGGCTCGTCATACTACTTCTTCATTATACAAAAATAGTGCAAGATAGGAATTACTTCCTTTCTTACACTATTTATGGTACTAAAAAAGAGTGGACATAGTCCACTCTCAAAATTATAATTCTTTTTCTATTTCGTCTAATATTTCCAATAATTGTGGAAGGATTTCTTCAAGAACTCCATCGTTCATTGGGTTTTTGATGTTACCAGCCTTCATTATTCCGAAGAATGATTGGCTTCCACCAACTTTACAGATTTCAAGGTAATCTTTGAATGCTTCTTCTCGATTCTTTCTTGATTTCAATAAGAATTGGAATGCGCAAACTTGTGCCAATGTGTAATCAATGTAATAGAATGGGTTATTGAAGATGTGACCTTGTCTGTACCACCAAGTTCCTTTTTCCAAGAATTCATCATCATAATCCAAGTTTGGACGATACATCAATTCTATTTCGTGGTATTTTGCTTTTCTTTCTTCAGCTGTTGCATCTGGATTTTCGTATACGAAGTGTTGGAAATGGTCGATAGTTACACCGTAAGGAATGAAACTGATAGCTCCATCTAAGTGAGAGAATTTGAATTTGTTAGTTTCTTCTTCGAAGAACAATTCCATCCATGGCCATGTCAAAAATTCCATACTCATTGAGTGGATTTCACATGCTTCAAATGTTGGCCAGATGTATTCGAAAATTCTTCCGTCCATTGAAGTGTATGCTTGGAATGCGTGGCCGGCTTCGTGAGTCATTACTTCGACATCGTGAGTAGTTCCGTTGAAATTTGCGAAGATAAACGGAGATTCATAATCTTCAATTGTCGTACAATATCCTCCGCCTTCTTTACCTTTTTTACTTTCCAAATCGAATAATTCTCTTTCATACATAAAATCAAAGAATTTTTTAGTTTCTGGTGACAATTCAGAGTACATTTTCTTAGCGTTATCTACCAAGAAGTCTTTTTCTCCGTGAGGTTTTGCGTTACCATCAGTGAACATTACGTTGTTATCGTAAGCTTTCATATCTTCAATGCCAATTCTCTTAGATTGTTTCTTTCTCAATTCAAGATAAACTGGTGTTACGTATTTTTTGACAAATTCTCTGTATTTTGCAACATCATTCTTGTCGTAATCAGTTCTCATTAATGATTTGTATTGGTATTCAATGTAAGAATCAAATCCCAAAGCTTTAGCCATATCTGTTCTAACGTGAACCATTTCATCGTAAATATCGTCGATTTCTTTTTCATGTTCTGCGAAAAATTCTGAGATTTTTCTTGTGGCAGCTTTTCTTTCATCACGATCTTTTGATTGTGTGTAAGGAGCCATTTGTGACAATGTCAATGTTTTATTGTCAAATTCGATTTGAGCAGATGCTATTAATTTGTTGTATTTAGTAGTTAATTGGTTTTCTTTTTGCTTAAAAGGAACAGCTTTTTCATTAAAAATCAATTGGCAGCTGATTAAATCAAACAAATGTTGTCCGAAATGTTTAACCAATTCGTCTTTGAATTTGGAGTTGTCGATAGCTTCGTACATTTTAGTGTCAAGCACTGAATAATGTGGCATGTATTCATCCAAGAAATCTTGTTCTTCTTTGTAGAATTCATCGTTTGTATCGATCGTGTGACGAACGTATGCAAGGTTTACATTAGTGCTTAGTGTTTTCTTGTATTTGTCCATTTCTTCCATGATTTTGATTTGTTCTTCAGAAGTTGTGGAATCGTTAAATCTTTTGATAAAATCTTCGACCTTTTTCTTGTCTTCTTCGAAATTAGGTCTAGTGTATTTGTATTCTGTAAATTTCATTTTTTCACCTCTAAAATTATTTTATCATATTTTTATTGAATGTAAATGTTTTTATGGTTGATAAATTCAATAAGCTATCGGTTTGAGATATAATATACAAAAGGGGATGAAAAAAAAATGAACTCTGATTACAAAGACAGAATAAAAGGAGCGTTGTACGCATTTGCGATAGGTGATAGCATGGGCGCTACGACTGAATTTATGACAGAAGAAGAAATCCATGAAAAATACGGCAGGATTACAGATATTGTCGGAGGTGGTTGGCTTGATTTGAATCCAGGAGAATGCACTGATGATACTGATATGAGTATTTGTGTTATGAATTCTCTGATGGAAAATGACCGTGATAATTTTGAGAAAAATAATATGAAACTATTTGTCGATTGGTACAATACTCATCCAAGAGGTATTGGCAATCAATGTAGACGTGCAATTGAACACTACATTCAATACGAAATATTTATCGAAGAAGATGATACAGCGCTTGGCAATGGAAGTTTGATGAGAGCACTTCCTTGTGCACTGCTAGATAATGAAACTTCTGAAGATTTGAATATAAAACAAGGACGACTAACTCACAATAACCAAATGTGTGACAGAATTTTAAAAGAATACACACAAATTATCAGAGATAATATCAATGGAAAAAATCATGAACTAAAAGATACGCAATTGTTAAAACCATCAGGATATATCGTGAACACTTTCAATAATGCGATTCATTGGGCAAAGGAAAATTCAATTGAAGATTGTATTATAAATGCCGTAAATCACGGGGGAGATTCTGACACGATAGCTGCTATTGCTGGGAGTATCAGTGGATCAATTCATGGATATTCTACAATTCCTAAAAGGTGGATTGAAAAATTAGACGAAAATGTAAAAGAGCAAATTGAAAAATTCGTAGAGTATTTGGAAAATCAAATATAAAAGCAATAAAAAATCCTGCATTACGCAGGATTTTTTGAGTTATATTATTCTGTTATATCTTCGCCGTTGTAAGCGTGAGTAAATATCATTTTAACTATTTCTGGATTTGATTCACGTGGGTTTGTCAAAGTACATGGATCTTCATAAGCGTTCTTGCTCATTTCATCTAATACTTCGTCAAATTTTTCTTTGTTAAATCCGAATTTTTCTTCAACTTCTTTCAAAGTTGGTGGAATGCCAACTTTTTTAGCTAATTCTCTAACAGCGATTGGATAATCTTCAACGTTTAATTCTTTTTCGATCCAATCAACTTTGTCAGTAGCTTTTCTGTTAAATTGTGTGATGTATGGAAGTAGAATTGCGTTAGCAAGTCCGTGAGTAATTCCAAATTCTCCACCAATTTTGTGTGCTAATGAGTGAATTAAACCAAGTGAAGCTGATGTGAATGCGATACCTGCCATTGTTGATGCATTATGCATTTTTTCACGAGCTTCCATGTCATCTGGATTTTCACAAGCTTTTGGCAAATATTCAAATACCAATTTCAATGCGTGAATTGCAAGTGCATCAGTATAATCGTTAGCTATATTAGATACTAATGCTTCAGTTGCGTGTGCTACAACGTCCATACCAGTATTTGCTGTAACTGATTTTGGCATCTTAGATGGTAGGACTGGATCTACTATAGCGATGTCTGGGACGATGTGATCAGATACCAATGGGTATTTGATGTGTTTTTCTGTATCAGTGATTACTGAGAATGCTGTGATTTCACTTGCTGTACCAGAAGTTGATGGAATTCCTACAAATTTTGCTTTTTTACGAAGTTCTGGAAGTGATCCTGGTTCGATAATGTCTTCGAATTTTAATTCAGGATGTTCATAAAAAGCCCACATACATTTTGCAGCGTCCATTGCAGAACCGCCACCTAATGCTACAATCCAATCTGGTTGGAATTCTTGCATTTTCTTAGCGCCTGCTTCAACAGTTGTAACTGATGGATTTTCTTCAACGCCATCAAAAACACATACTTCCATGTTTGCTTTCTTCAATTCTTCACAAGCTCTGTCTACGAAACCGTTTTTCTTCATAGAATTACCGCCTGTAACTATGATTGCTTTCTTACCTTTTAATTCACTTAATTTTGAAAAAGCTCCTTCTCCAAAGTGAATAAAACCTGGAATATGAAGTACTCCGTTTGCCATAATAAATCACTCCTTTTGTAATTTGTACAAAAACTTATATGTTTCTGCTATAATAATATTATATCAATATTGGAATCGTTTAGTCAAATAAAAAACGAAATATTTAACGAATAAATCATATAGTGTTAAAGTATTTTAACATGACAAATAACAACGATATTTTAAAACGTTCTTTTATAATTTGAAAAGCGTTTCATAAAAATTTGGGAAATAAAAAAAGGGGGAATAAAATGTCAGAAGAAAATAAAACGAAAAATGTGAAGAAAAAAATATGGATTATTTTGGTAGTTGTACTTATATTTTTGGCGTCGTGCAGTGCATTGGTGTTCAAATCAGCAGGATTTCAAAGATTTAAGAAAAATGTAAAAAGTGAGTACAGCGGTGGAATCAAAAGAGAGATTATAATTTACAACGCAGAAGGAAAAGAAATTTTCAAGAAATCAGGCAAATTTGATTTTACTTACGATGACAAATGCATCGAATACATCGATACGCAAACTAATTTGAAACACAACGTGTTTGCAGGAGACAACTCGACTGTAATTATTAATGAATTGAAATAACAAAAAGCAAACTAATAAAATAAGGTAGCCTATATAAGGCTACCTTTTTTAGTGGTGGAGATGAGGAGATTCGAACTCCTGTCCAAAAATATATCCCTAAGAACTTCTCCGAGTGCAGTCAATTAAGTTTTATTCGTCGATCAAAATTTAATTGACAAAACTATGATCGATATATCCTCTTAAATAATCTCATATATCAGAGGAAAATATACGAGATGTTCCTGCTAATTAGTTGAGATTCAAAAAGAAAACGCAGGACGATTTTCTAGCTTTTGAATCGGCCGCCGTTATTAGGCAGCTAATGCGAAGTTATTATCTTCAGCGTTTATATTTAGTTGTCCTTTTTTTACGTTTGTAGACGAAAACGACTCGCTATTCAAACTTCAATATCCCTGTCGAAACCAAGACATCCCCATATTTTTGTAACTATATTTTATCATAAAATGTGTAATTCTTCAAATAATTGATAAATACATAAACATATTATAAAATGTAGGTAATAAAATATTTGGAGGTTTTTATGAAAATAGCAATAGCAGCCGATCACGGTGGATTTGAATTAAAAGATTCAATGGTTGAATATATAAAAAGTTTGGGAAATGAAGTTATGGATTTGGGAACAAATTCAGCTGATTCAGTAGATTATCCAGATTATGCAAAGAAAGTTTGCGAAGAAATCCAACAAGAAAACTCTGATTTGGGGATTTTGATTTGTGGGACAGGAATTGGTATGAGCTTGGCAGCGAACAAATTTGAAGGAATAAGAGCAGCTTGTGTGTCGGATGTATACAGTGCCAAAATGAGCAGAAATCACAACAACGCAAATGTGCTTTGCATCGGAGCGCGTGTAATTGGAGATGAGGTTGCGAAACTTATCATCAAAACTTTCTTGGAAAATGAATTCGAAGCTGGTCGTCACCAAAGAAGAGTGGATAAGATAATGGCCATCGAAAAAGAAAACAAGGGATTATAAAATGTCAAAAAAAGCTTTAATTATTGACGGTTCATCGCTTTTATTCAGAGGATTTTACGCTATCAGAGATTTGACTACAAAAGATGGCATTCACACAAATGGTGTGTTTGGTTTTATGAATATGTATTATTCAGTTATGGGAAAACTCGATCCAGAGCTTGTGGTGGTATGTTTTGATAGAAAAGAGCCAACTTTTAGACACGAAAAATATTCTGAATATAAGGGTAATCGCCAAGAAACTCCAGAAGAACTTATCGCACAATTCGATATGCTTAAAGAATTGTTGAAAGCGATGGGAGTTTCATACATTGATTTAAAAGGATATGAAGCAGACGACATTGCTGGAACTTTGGCAAAACAAGCTTCATCAAAAAACTACGATGTGTATTTATTGACTGGTGACAAGGATTATTTGCAACTTATCGACGATAATACAAAGGTAGTTCTTACAAAAAGAGGAATTACTGAAACGAAAATCTACGATGTGGATACACTAAAAGAAGAATACGGAATTACTCCTAAGCAAATGATTGATTTGAAAGGCTTGATGGGAGATAAATCGGACAATATTCCCGGAATTGATGGCGTTGGTGAAAAGACTGCACTTAAATACATTCAAAAATACGGAAGTATTGAGGGATTGTACGAACATGTAGATGAAATCTCAGGTAAGAAAACAAAACAAAAAGTCATCGATGGAGAAAAAATCGCATATCTAAGTAGAGAACTTGGAACGATAAACACAGATGTTCCAAAAGATTTATTGGGATTTGTAATTGATGATTGTTCGATAAAAGAAGCTGATAAGAATCATTTGATTGAAGTTCTTACAAAACTTGAATTCAATAGTTTTATCAAAAAACTTCCAAATGAAGAATCTAGTGACAAGTTTGAATACGAAAACTTAGATGAAAACGTAGATGAGATTAAAGCTTATATTAAAGAAAATAAAAAGTTTACTTTTGCATTGTTCAATGATGATTATTACGTAGACAATGAGCCTGTGATTTTTGCAATTTACACTGATAAGGTGTACATCACAAGAAACGTAGACATTGTAAAATCATTCAAGGAAGAATTTGAATCAAAAGATATCAACAAGCTTTCATTTGATATCAAACCATGCATTTATCATTTGATGCGTTATGGTATCGACATTTCGTACAATTACGACGATGTTGTCATCATAGAATACTTGCTTGATCCTTCGAAGACAAGTTATAGTATGGAAAGGTCTGACCCTAAAGTTATCGGTTATGATTTCAAGCCGCTTGAAGATATTACTGGTAAAGGTAGATCCAAGAAGACTATTTTGGAATCAGATGACAAAGAAATCGACAATTACGTAGTAAAATACATGATGTTCACAAACAAATTGTACGAAAAGATTTCTGAAATCGAAGAAGAGGATATGATGCATCTTTACAGAGATGTTGAAATTCCTTTGATAAAAGTATTGTGCGATATGGAATTTACGGGAGTTTGTGTAGAAAAAGAAACTTTGGTTGAGATGGGAGAACTTTTCGAAGATGAGATAAAATCAATCGAAGACAGTGTTGAGGAACTTATCGGCAAGAAAATCAACATCAACTCATCAAAGCAATTGGCAGAAGTGTTGTTTGAAGATTTGGAGCTTCCTGTAATAAAAAAGAACAAAACTGGTCCATCGACAGACCAAGAAGTTTTGGAGGCTTTAAGTGGTAGACACGAAATCATCGACTACATTTTAAGATATAGAACTATTGCGAAACTCAAAACAACATATATCGATGGAATGGTTGATTTAATTAAAGAAGACGGCAAAATCCACACTACTTTCCAACAAACTATCGCGCAAACTGGAAGAATTAGCTCTACTAACCCTAATTTGCAAAACATTCCTATCAGAACTGAAGAAGGAAGACTTATCAGAAAAGCATTTGTTCCAAGCGAAGGAAGTGTCCTGTTGGATGCGGATTACTCTCAAATAGAGCTAAGGGTATTGGCTGATTTGGCAAACGATGAAGTGATGCTTGATGCATTCAAAAACGGAGCAGACATTCACAGAAAAACTGCCAGCGAAGTGTTCAAGGTTGATTTTGACAAGGTAACATCGCTTCAAAGATCCAACGCAAAAGCTGTAAACTTCGGTATTGTTTACGGAATTGGAGATTATTCTTTGAGTAAAGATTTGCACATAACTAGAAAAGAAGCCAAGGAATATATCGAAAATTATTTGAACACGTACAAAGGCATCAAACAATACATGGAAGATATTGTCGCAATTGGTAAGGAAAAAGGCTACGTTGAAACTATAATGAAGAGAAGACGATACATCCCTGAATTAAAATCCAAAAACTACAACGTGAGAAGTTTTGGAGAACGTGTGGCACTTAACACGCCAATTCAAGGATCTGCAGCGGATATAATTAAAGTTGCGATGGTGAAATTCTATAATAGATTGAATGAAGAAAATCTAAAAGCCAAGTTAATCTTGCAAGTTCACGATGAGCTTATTGTTGATTGTCCAGAAGATGAAAGAGAAAAAGTCCTAGAAATAATGAAGGATGTCATGACACATGCTGTTGATTTGAAAGTCGACATGAAGATTGATGTTAACAGCGCAGATAATTGGTATGATGCAAAATAAAAAAATCATTGTAGTATGTGGTAATATAGCCAGCGGAAAAAGTACGGTGTGTACAAGGATAAAAGAAAAAGGCTTTGTTGTAATAGATTTGGATGAGATTACTCACCAAATCTATGAACAAGGAACAGATCTTTATTACAAGCTTATAGATGAGTTTGGGGAAGGAATTTTGGACGAAAATTCTAACATCGATAGGAAGAAACTTTCCAACATTGTATTTAATTCAAAAACATTACTAAAAAAACTTGAAGAATTGACACATACTGATATAATATTAAGAGTAGTAAAAAGAATTGAGAAGGAAAAATCTGATTTGATTTTTCTGGAAATTTCTATGTATTTGGAAAGCAAAAATTTGATTGACAAATATATCGATGTCGACGAAGATTGGGTAGTTGTAGCTGATAGAAATATCAGAATTCAAAGGATAATGGATAGGAATAACTTTGATTACGATACTGCAGTTACAAGAATTAATTCTCAACTTGATTATGAGAAAAAAATTAGTGAATTTGACGAAGTTATTGTAAACAACACGACTGAAACTGATCTGCTACAAAAAGTTGACAAACTAATAGATAGGAAAAAATTATGAAATTTATTAAAAGATTTTTAATCACGATTATTTCTATTATTGTGATTGTGTTTTTAGTTGGATTTGGCGTGAGCGCTTATTCAACTATGACAAGACCAGTGAAATATGTCGATTTGGTTAATACATACGCAAAAGAATACAACGTTGATCCACTTTTGGTTATGAGTGTGATTAAAGTTGAATCTAACTTTGATCCAAGTGTAAAATCAAAAGCTGGAGCTTTGGGTCTTATGCAATTGATGCCAGACACTGCTGAAAGTATTAACAATATGAGAAACACTCACTTTACAGTGGAAGATTTGAAAAAACCTGATAAGAATATTGAAATGGGTACGGCTTATTTGTCCTATTTATTGCACCATTTCAAAAATCACGATTTGGCGATTGCGGCTTATAACGGCGGAATTGGAAATGTAAAAGAGTGGTTGTCGAACGAATCTTTTTCAAAAGATGGTCAAACTTTAGACGATATTCCTTCTTCTGAGACGAAATATTACGTTGTAAAGGTTGAAAACCAATACAATATTTACAAAATTTTCTACGAAGATACTAAGCTTGAAGAAAATATGCACAAAAACTTCAAAGTTTGGGCTAAAAACTACATTAAATTAATCAAAAATATTATTAACAAATATTAAAAGACCTTTGTAAAAAAAGGTCTTTATCACGCAGGGGTGGTGGAATGGTAGACACGCTGTCTTGAGGGGGCAGTGGGAATAATCCCGTAAGAGTTCAAGTCTCTTTCTCTGCACCATTTTTTATTTTATTAAAGGGGTGAAAAAATGAGTTTAGAAAATCTGACTTTTAAAGGCGGATTTCACATGGATGATCATAAATCCTACACTCAAAATTGTCCTTTAGATACAAATTTTGAACCTAAAATGGTTTATATCCCATTGCATCAACACATTGGTGCGCCTTGTACACCTACAGTAAAAGTAGGAGATGAGGTCAAAGTGGGCCAAAAAATTGGTGAATCTAAAGCGACTATTTCAGCACCTGTTCACAGTTCAGTTAGTGGAAAGGTTATGAAAATTGAGCAGATGGTATTGTCAAATGGTCAAAAAGGTGAAGTTGTAGTAATCGAATCAGACGGTTTAAACGAATTAGGATACACTGAAACTAATGATGATTTCACACAATTATCAAAAGAAGTTATCCTAGAAAGAATAAAAGAAGCTGGTATAGTAGGTTTGGGTGGAGCAGGATTCCCTACTCACATTAAGATGAAGAAAAAACCAGATGTAAAAATCGAGGAAGTAATCTTAAACGGGGCAGAATGTGAACCTTATTTAACTAGTGACCAACTTAATATGGAATTATATCCTCAAAAGGCAATCGGTGGATTGAAAATTATCATGAAATTGATGGATTGCGACAAAGGATACATAGGGGTTGAGGATAACAAACAAAAAGCTATCGGAATTTTGAAAAATGCCGCAAAGGATGAAACAAATATTTCGATTTGTGCTGTTAAAACTAAATACCCACAAGGGGACGAAAGAAGACTTATCAATGCAATTACTGGTAAGAAAATTTCTAAAGCTCAAAGATCAAACGAAAGAGGAGTTCAAGGTTTGAACATTTCAAGTGCTATGGCGATTTACGATGCTGTAGTTCACAGTATTCCTTTGACTCACAGAATAGTTACAATGACAGGTTCAGCTATCAAAGAACCTAAGAATATTTACGTTCCAATCGGTACTAAATTCAAAGATTTAGTTGATTATTGTGACGGATTCAAAGAAACTCCATATAAGATTGTAGTTGGTGGACCTATGATGGGTGCTTGTCAATACAATTTGGATGCTCCAACTGTTAAAACAACAGGCGGAATTATTTTCATGAATGAAAAAGATGCAACTCTTGCTTCTCCAGAACCTTGTATTAAATGTGCTAAGTGCGTGGATGTATGTCCTATCGGCTTATTGCCATTGTTCTTGCAATTAAAATCATTGAATGGTGATTTTGAAGGAGCAGAAAAAATGCATTTGAATGATTGTATAGAATGTGGTACTTGCAGCTATGTTTGTCCATCAAACAGACCATTAGTTGAAGCAATTGTACACGCAAAGACTCAATTAAAAGCACAACAAAGGAAAAGGGGATAGTCTATGGAAAATAAAGAAATTGTACAAAAAGAATACGACTTATCTCATTTAATCGTAGAAGCTGCTCCTCATCAAAGAAGTGCAGTATCTATTCAAAGAATTATGCTTGATGTTATCATCGCTTTAGTTCCTGCTTTGATAGTGAGTGTTTACGAATTCGGAATGAGAAGTTTAGTTTTGGTATTGGCAGCTGTTATAGCTTGTGTTTTATCAGAATATTGTTATCAAAAAATAATGAAACAACCTTCTACAATTAGCGATTTATCAGCTGTTGTTACAGGTATATTATTGGCATTCAACGTGCCAGTTACTTTACCAATTCCAATGATCATCATAGGATCGGTATTTTCTATTGTAATTGTAAAACAATTATTCGGAGGAATTGGATCTAACTTTATGAACCCTGCATTAGCAGGACGTGCTTTCATAATGGCAAGTTGGGCACAAGCAATGAGTAACTACACTGCTCCAATAACAGCAAAAGCAGTGGATGCAGAAACTTATGCGACTGTTTTATCAGGTGGTCAACCAGTTAGTTTTATGGATGCATTTTTAGGAAACATGGGTGGTACAATCGGTGAAGTTAGTGCGTTGGCATTACTTATCGGTGTAGCTTATCTATTATATAGAAGAGTAATTAATCTTAGAATTCCATTAGTTTACATCGCAACAACATTTGTAACATTACTTATTTGCGGCGTAGGAATTCAAGACGCTTGTATGAACATATTTATTGGTGGTTTAATCTTGGGTGCATTCTACATGGCTACAGATTATTCAACTAGTCCAGTTACTCCAAAAGGACAAATTATATTTGCAATTGGTTGTGGTTTCTTTACAGCTATCATAAGACAATTTGGTAACCTTCCAGAAGGTGTATCTTATGCGATAATCTTCATGAACTGTGCTGTACCATTTATCGATCAATATACAGTTCCAACACCAATTGGTAGAGGAGGTAAACAAGGAATATGAGAAGTTCAATAAATTTAGCTATTAGATTGTTTATAATAACTGCAATTAGTGCGGTTGTACTTGCATTTGCAAACCAAGTTACAGCTCCTAAAATTGAAGCTAAAAGATTAGAAAATTATCAAAAATCTTTGAAGGTAGCTTTTCCTGATGCAGAATCTTTTAAACCTCTTGATGAAGCAAAAGTAAAAGATTTGAAAGCAAAAGACGAAAACTTAGATGACGTACAAGAAGCTATCAAAGGTGGCAAACCAGTAGGTCATGTATATAAAGCTACAGGCGTTGGTGGATATTCAGGAAATGTTGTTTTCGTATTTGGTGTAAACAATGAAAATAAAATCGTAGGATATTCAATTCTTGAAACACAAGAAACTCCAGGTATCGGAAGTAGAATTGGAGATCCAGAATTCGTAAAATCAGTTATTGGAAAATCTATGGAAAAAGAAATAGCAGCTGTGAAAAAACCACAAGCTGACAACGAAATTCAAGCTTTAAGTGGTGCAACTTATTCCACTACAGCAGCCAAAAACGCATTGAACGTAGCTCAAAAGGCCAATGCAGGATTAAAATAGGAGGGAAATTATGAAGAAAAGTAAAGCGGCACAAGTTTTTACAAGCAGCATTCTTAAGAACAACCCAGTTTTAATCCAATTGGTAGGTTTGTGTTCTGTACTTGGTGTATCAACATCAGTAGAAAACGCAATTGGTATGACTGCGGCGTTCACATTCGTTTTAATTTGTTCAAACATAGTAATATCATTACTTAGAAATTTTATTCCGGATAAAGTAAGAATTCCGGCATATATCGTTGTAATCGCAACATTCGTAACATTAGTTTCAATGATACTTGAAGCATTTGTTCCAGCATTATACAGTTCATTGGGAGCATTCGTTCCTCTAATCGTTGTAAACTGTATAATCTTAGCGAGAGCTGAATCTTTCGCATCTAAAAATGGTGTATTCTTATCATTATTGGATGGTATCTCAAATGGTTTGGGATATGGTGTTGTAATCATTTTGGTTGCATTCATCAGAGAATTATTAGGCTCAGGAAAAATCTTAGGAAAACTTGTAATAGGAAATATTCCTCCAATTGGTATTATGTCAGCAGCTCCTGGAGCATTCATGGTACTTGGAATATTGTTAGCTACTTACAATTATTTCTTAACAAAACAAGAAAGAAAGAAGAACAATATGAGAGGTGAAGACTAATGTTAGCAAATGTATTTAAAATAATAGTTCTTTACTTATTAGTAAACAACTACGTATTTGGTCAATTCTTAGGACTTTGCCCATTGATAGGTGTATCTTCAAAAACAGAAACAGCTATTGGTATGGGTATGGCAGTATTCTTCGTTATCACAATAGCATCTGTCGTTACTTACGTTCTACAAATTCAAATACTAGAAAGATTTCACATTGAATACTTACAAACGATAGTGTTCATATTGGTTATTGCGACATTGGTACAATTCGTAGAAATGGCATTGAAGAAAATGAGTCCAAACTTGTACTCCGCACTTGGTGTGTTCTTGCCTCTTATAACTACAAACTGTATAGTATTGGGTGTTGCATTAGCAAACGTAAAAGAAAAATACAACTTAATTGAAACATTAGCAAGTGCTATCGGTGCTTCACTAGGTTTCATTTTAGCGATAACTTTATTAGCTGCAATCAGAGAAAGAATCGCATTAAATAAAAACATTCCTGAAAGTTTTAAAGGTGTACCAATCGCATTTATTACTATTGGATTAATGGCGATGACATTCTTCGGATTCGGCGGATTGGTATAGGAGGTAATAAATGACAATTTTAACTCCATTTATAATCTTGGGAGCACTGGGGATTTTATTTGCATTACTATTGGGTTTTGCATCTAAAAAATTCGAAGTTCAAGTTGATAGAAGAGTACTTAAAGTAAGAGAAATGTTACCTGGCGCAAACTGTGGTGCTTGTGGTTTTCCTGGTTGCGATGGACTTGCAGATGCCATCGTAAACAAAGGAGCACCTTGTAATTCTTGTCCTGTTGGTGGAAAAGAAACTGCCGACAAATTAGCAGCATTAATGGGAGCTGATGCAGTGGATTCTGCAAAGCAAGTCGCATGTGTAATGTGCCAAGGAACTCCAGAATACGCTACTGAAAAATTCAAATACAAAGGTATTATGGATTGTAGAGTTAACCACAATCTTCAAGGTGGAAGCAAAACTTGTCCAGACGGATGTTTGGGTTGCGGAACATGTGTAGATGTGTGTGACTTCGATGCAATTCACATTGTAAATGGCATTGCATTAGTAGATAAAGAAAAATGTACATCTTGTAAAAAATGTATTGAAATCTGTCCAAGAAATATTATTAAACTTGTTGACTACGATCAAGACGTTTATGTAAGATGTAACAGTCACGATAAAGGTAAAGATGTAAGACAATATTGTAAAGTTGGATGTATTGCTTGTGGAATTTGTGCTAAAATGTGTCCAGATGGATTCAGCGTTGAAGATAACTTAGCTCACTTCAACAATGCAGAAGGAATAGATCCAGAACAAGTTCAAAAAGCAGTAGACAAATGTCCGACAAAAGCTATTTATCCAGGACTTAAAATAAAAGAAGAACAAGCTAAAGCAAAAGCTCAAGAAGCTCCTGCTAAAGAAGCTTAATATTTTACAGACCGTTTTTTACGGTCTGTTTTTTTACATTTAATTATCAAAAACTTAACAAACAAAGACATCAAAACAGCAAAATTGAAAATAAAAATTAATTAAAAGTTTAAAATAAAAAAGTAATGGGTATAATTTTAAGAAGTCAAATTTTGTTTGGCTAATAAAAATTAAGGAGAGCAATATGGGAGAATATTTAGTTTTCATAGGAATATTAATTATTGTCGTTGGATTCGCACTAAAACTAGATGTTTTGGGAATAGTTCTCTTGGCAGGTCTTGTTACAGGTCTTGCGGGAGGTCTTGGATTAACAGGCACTTTGAAAATTATGGGAGAAGGATTTGTCAATAATAGACTGATGAGTTTGTTCTTGATTTCATTTCCTGTTATCGCAATTATGGAACGATACGGACTTAAGGAAAAGGCTAGAGATTTCATATCGAAATTTAAAATGGCTAGTGCAGGTTCTGTTTTGTGGATTTACTTGTTCATTAGATGGATAGCTGCTGCGTTTTCTTTAAGACTTGGTGGACACGTTCAATTTATACGTCCATTGATTTTACCAATGGCAGAAGGTGCTGCAAGAAAGAAGGTTGATTTGACAGAAGTAAGACTTGATGAGTTAAAGGGTTTAGCAGCTGCTGTTGAAAACTACGGTAACTTCTACGGACAAAATATATTTCCATTGGCATCTGGTGTACTTTTGATGCAAACTACATTAAAAGATGCAGGATTTCCATTGGAAACTGCAGAAATAGCAAAATGGTCTATATTTGCAGGTGTTAGTATGTTGATTATTGCACTTATACAATGTGCTGTTTTTGAAATGAAACTTAGAAAGGATATAAAAAATGTTTGATTTTTTTGTAGATAATCAGGTTGTTCTTGATGAGATAGCATACATCTTATGTGGAATTATCTGCATAATGACTGGTATCCGTGCAAGATTCAACAAAGAAGCAAAGATAGGTACAATGCTTTTTTGGATATTACTTGGAGTATTGTTTGCTGGTGGAGGATTCTTGGTAAGAAATGTAGAATCTGGTGGAATAATTGTAGGTGTTATACTTTTATTCTTAGGGGTATTATCAATTGCAAATCAAATCAAACCAGCAGAATTTAAGGAACTAACAGAAGAAGAAAGAATGAAAAATGCTGAAAAAGTTGGAGGCAAGATTTTTATTCCGGCTTTAGTAATGGGAATTAGCGCGATGCTTTTATCGCAATTGAAATCTTTTAAGATTCCTTTGAAAAACACTGATGGAATATTCTCATTGTCAGCTGCACAAGTTCTTACTATTTCATCATTATTGGCTTTGATTATTGCGATTATAATCGCAAAACCAAAAGCAAAAGAAACTGCAGAAGACACTACAAAAATGTTGATGCAAGTTGGATCTTCATCATTACTACCACAATTATTAGGTGGTTTGGGAGTTATATTTGCATCTGCTGGGGTAGGAAAGCTAATAGGTAGCTTGGCTGCTGGAATTGTAGGCGATGCGGGAGTATTTGCAGCAGCTGTTGCATATATTGTTGGAATGGTTGTATTTACGATGATAATGGGTAATGCATTCGCTGCATTTACTGTTATTACTCTAGGAATTGGTGTTCCATTATTGATGGCAAAAGGAGCAAATCCTGCTGTTGTAGCATCACTTGGTATGACTGCTGGATACTGCGGTACTTTGATTACACCAATGGCGGCAAACTTTAACATAGTTCCAGCTGCAATCTTAGAGATGAAAGATAAAAACGGAGTTATTAAGGCACAACTTCCTGTTGCTTTAGCTCTAGTAGTTGTTCATGTTGTATTATTAATGATATTAGCATTTTAGGAGGTAATTTATGAAAATTTTAGTTTCCGGATTTGATCCATTTGGCGGAGAGAAAATTAACCCTGCAATTGAATCGGTTAAGCTATTACCTGATTCAATTAAAGGAAATGAAATAATCAAAATAGAAATTCCTACAGTTATTGGGAAAAGTGTAGATAAATTAAAAGAAAAAATTGCAGAAGTTAAACCAGATGTTGTAATATCAGTCGGACAAGCTGGTGGACGTGAAGATATCACTGTAGAAAGAGTTGCAATCAATGTTGATGATTGTAGAATTAAAGATAACGAAGGAAACCAACCAATCGACGAAAAAATCGCCGAAGATGGCCCTGATGCATATTTGTTGACTCTACCAATCAAAGCAATAGTTGAAAACATTAAATCAGCAAACATTCCAGCATCTGTGTCAAACACTGCAGGAACATTCATCTGTAATCATGTTGCATACGGAATGGCTCATGTAAGAGCTACTGAATATCCAAACATGAGAACTGGATTTATTCACATTCCATTCTTACCAGAACAAGTTTTAGATAAACCACACACTGCTTCAATGAACTTGGATACAATTGTAAAAGCGTTGGAAAAAGCAATTGAAGCTGTAATAGACAATGATGAAGACATCAAAGTTACAGGTGGAAAAACTCATTAAAATAAAATATGATTTAAAATCATAAAAATTTTGATTGAAGAACTTCGAAGCATTTGAGTTTCGAAGTTCTTTTTTATTTGCAAATGAATTTTCATTTTTGTTTAATCTTGAAAAGATACACGATAAAATGATAAACTATAAGGTAGTTTAAAGGAGAATTTAATGACTAAATACGATAAAATTTTGATTGGATTTTTGTTGTGTTTTTCAGCTGTATTGTTTGTGATTTTAAATATTAATAATGTAAATTCACAAGACAAATACGTTTCAATTCAAGTGAACGGAAAAGAAATCAAACAAATTACACTTCCAATCGATCATTATGATTATAAAATCGATAATAAATACGGTCACAACATTGTTCATATTAATGGATACAGTGTTGCAATTACTGAATCCGATTGTCCGGACAAGTTGTGTATGCTAAAAGGAAAGATAGATAAACCAGGGGATGTTATTGTTTGTTTGCCGAACAAATTAGTTGTAGAAATTAAGGCTAACAAGCAAAACAAAGATGATATTGATGTGGTGAATTATTGATGAAAAGATTACATATTCCTATTTTAACGGCAGTTGCATTGGTTGTAAGCTTGATTGAGTCAATGATTCCACTTCCAATCGTAATGCCTGGAGCAAAACTTGGGCTCAGCAACATTGTAATACTAACATGCTTAATTGTTTTTGGTTTTAGGGATTCTCTTGTAATAGGAATCTTAAAATCATTTTTACTAATGCTAATCACAGGGGCTGTTATAAGCTTTTTTTATTCATTGGCTGGAGCTGTAAGCTCCCTTGTTGTGATGTATTTGGTAAACAAATATTTGAGAAAATATTTTTCGTTGATTGGAGTTAGCTTGTTCGGAGCTTTTACTCACAACTTATCGCAAGTATTGGTGTGTGCAATTATGCTGAACAATCTTAGAATTTTGGTTTATTTGCCAATTTTGGTGTTTTTGAGTATATTTACAGGTGTATTTGTTGGGCTTACTTCAAATTACCTAACAAATGCACTTTCTAAGCAAAAAAATTATTTGTTTAATAACAGGAGATAACAATGAGAGTTAAGGAAATGAATGAGTCCCTAAGACCTAGAGAAAAAATGAAAATCAATGGTATTTCTTCAATGAGCGATGAAGAATTAATGCAAATCATATTGAAGACTGGAATCAAAGAAGAGGGAGTAGAAATTCTCTCCAAAAGAGTCGTTGATTATATTAATGAAAATGATTATAAAGATATTTGCGTTGAGGAATTAATGAAGATAAAAGGAATTGGGATGGCAAAGGCTACATCAATCTTGGCTGGAATTGAAATAGGAAGAAGACTTGCTTTGAGAAAAGCTATGGATAGTTTCAGTCTTAATGATCCAGATAGCGTTGCAGAGATTTTTTGTAATGAGATTGGAAGTTGTGATGTGGAAAACTTCTATGCACTACTTCTCGATACTAAAAATAGAATTATTTCCAAAGAGCTTATTAGCAAAGGCACTATCAATCAATCTATCGTTCATCCTAGAGAAGTTTTTAAATCTGCTATTAAGAAGGGAGCGAATTCGATTATTTTAGTACATAATCATCCTTCAGGTTCTCTTATTCCATCAAATGCGGATATTGAAGTTACAAAAAGATTGGATAAAGTGGGGGATTTGGTAGGAATACAAGTGTTAGATCATATTATCGTTAGCTCAAATGATAGTCTGAGTATGAGGAAAGGAATGTA
This sequence comes from Finegoldia sp. P3-F-LR, assembly GCF_052932165.1. Classification (NCBI taxonomy): domain Bacteria; kingdom Bacillati; phylum Bacillota; class Tissierellia; order Tissierellales; family Peptoniphilaceae; genus Finegoldia; species Finegoldia sp. P3-F-LR. The sequence continues at coordinate 18,683 of NZ_JBRFJE010000005.1, forward strand.
TTTTTAAATGAAATTATTTAAATTTCAACAAGAGGGTTTGGGAATTGATTTGGGAACTTCTAATTCCATTATTTCCGATGAAAATGGGAAAATAATAATCAACGAACCTAGCGTTGTAGCTATAGATATAAATAATTACGATATTGTCGCTGTGGGAACTGAAGCGAAAAGCATGATTGGAAAAACTCCGGACAATATCGTAGCAATAAGTCCGATTGAAAACGGCGTTATAGCTGATTTTGAATCGACTGTTAGCATGCTTTCGTATTTTATTAAAAAAGCGAGACCAAATTTTTCGGTTTTTCAACCAGAAGTGTGTGTATCAGTGTCTGCATCTTTGACGGATGTTGAGAGAAGAAGCGTGGAAGATTTGGCGCTAAATTCTGGAGCGAGAAGTGTAAAATTGGTTGAAGAAAACATAGCTTCTCTTAAAGGATTGGGTGTCGATGTAGATGAACCAACGGGACACATTATTTTAAATATTGGCGCAGGTACAATCGAAGCTTCTGTGATTAGTTTGGGTGGAATTGTTACAAGCTACTGCATCAAAAGTGGTGGAGAAGATATTGACCAAGAAATAAAACAAATTTTGAAGAAAAAATTTGGAGTTAACATCGGTATTTCAACAGCAGAAGCGATTAAGTTTAAGATTGCGACATTGAATTCTGACAGGGAAAACAACACGATGATTGTTGGGGGAACTGATGTGATATCCACGATGCCAAAATCTGTTGAGATTAGGGCGAAGGATATTACACCTGCGATTGTGCCGATAGCAGATATGTGCATCGAAGCGTTGAGAAAAGTTTTGGAGAAAACTCCACCGGATATTGCAAACGACATTATTGCAGAAGGAATCTACATTGTAGGTGGAGTGAGTCTTATCGACTACATTCATGAATACATCACAAATGTTTTGGGAATCAAAGTGTTGAAAGTGGATAGTCCGATGGATTGCACGGGAATTGGTATTGGTAAATTCTTAAAGAAGGGAGACAAATAATTGGCTAAGTTTGGATATAATAATAAGCTTAGAAAAAAAGTGTTCTTCTTTGCGGTGACTTTGTTTCTCATATTGACTATTACAATATCAAACAATAATAAAACCTACATGTCTATTGGAGAAAACGCGATAGGAACAGTGATTACTCCTGTTAACAAAGTGTTTTATGTGATAGGCTCCAAATTCAAGGAATCAGTTCATTATGTTTTTGGAACTAAAAAAATGCGTGAAGATAATCAAAGATTAACGGTAGAAAACGCAAAACTACGAAAAAATGTAGATAATTTGAACAAAGTTATAAGTGACAAGAGATATTTGCAAGAAGAATACGAACTTTTGAGTAAGGATAGGGCTATAAAAACAAAAGCTTTTATAACTGGAAAAGATCCGGGGAATATTTTTACTAGATTTAGTATAGATAAAGGTTCAATGGATAAAATCAAAAAAGGTGACATCGTGATTGAAGCTGTGTCTTCAAATGATGGAATCGAAAAAGGTTTGGTTGGAGTTGTAACAGAAGTTGGACTTAACCATAGCAAAGTGGACACTATTATGAATAGCGGAAACAACGTAGGGTTTAGACTAGCAAAGAGCGAAGATGTTGGGATTTTGAATGAAAAAGAAAAAGATATTTTAAAAGGATATATGTACGATTCTAATGCTGATGTAAAAGTTGGAGATATTATTACAACATCGGGACTTGGAGGAGTGTATCCGAGAGATATCAAAATCGGAGAAGTAACAGAAGTTATCAAGACAAAGGATAATTTCACCAAAATTATCAAATGCAAATCCCAAATCAACTTCAACAATATGTACCGCGTTCTTATAGTTGATGGACAAGGAGTGAATTAGATGAACAAATTAAAAATATTTTTGATAGTTTTGTTGGACATCATAATCCAAGCGACACTTCTTTCCAGAATTTCAGTGTTCAACGTGTACACGAATATTTCCATACCGATAGTAGTGTTATTGTCTATTGGATTTGGTGCGTATACAGGCTCATTAAACGGTATGATAATCGGGCTAATTGAGGATGCGATATTCAGTCCAGTTATTGGGGTAAGAGCGTTGATTTATTTTACATCAGGATTTTTGATTGGAAATAGCGAAGCAGGAATTAACAAAGAAGATCCAAGAAGTGGGATGATACTTACGTTTTTTGTGACTTTGTATTACACTCTTGTTCATTATTTTGTACTCTATATTACAGGAAATGGATTCAATAAAGCTTATTTAAAAGGACCGATTTTAATCGAAATGATTTTAAATGTTCTATTGTATTATGTTTTGTTCAAATTGTTCAAAAAGATATTTAAATTTCCAAAATTTAAGTTTATTTGAGGTACAAAATGAAGAAATTTGACAATAAATTTTTAAAAAAACTTGAAAAATACGATAGATTCACGATAATTATTGTGATATTGGCGATAATGATGGCCGTACTTACTTTGAAATTAATGCATTTGACATTGATTAAAGGAAACTACTACAGGGATATTGCCAAGAATAATAGACTTCGTGAAGTCAAAATCCCTGCTCCTAGGGGAAATATTTACGACAGAAACGGAGAATTGTTAGCGACGACGAAAAATGTTTATGTTGCTAATTTGTACAAAGATCAAATCAAACAAATGAAGCTTGACAATAGTAATGACGCATTGTTGAATTTATCGAGAATTTTGGAAAAAGATGGTTCGATGAATACCGAAGATTTTCCAATCGCACTTAACGCTTTTACTTACAGAAATACGGACGATTATTTGAAAGAAGATAAATCACCGCTTGACAAAGTGGCATCAATTGTCATGGATAAAAACATAATGGCAAATCTGATCGACAAGACTTACACACAAGAAACTAATCAAGGAATTTATAAGAAAACAGTCTTGGATTATTGCTTGAATGCACTTCGTTCAAAAGGTTTGACTTTGAAATTGGATCGTAAAGATAATAAAAAGTTCGATACAAATGACAAAGAAACTGTGAAGTTACTAAAAAAACACGGATTAAAGGAAACTTCAGATGTTAATTCTGCGATAGCTACGATAATTCAAAAAGACAAATCAATTATCAGAAAACTTTTGAACGACAGCGTCATTAGGTCGATGGTTTACAAGGAATTAGAAAAGGAAAATCTTCAAGATAATATAGTTCTGAAAGATATGGAACTCAAAGACAACCAAAAACTTTTGGAGAAAAAAGTTGAAATGATGAAGCTGTCCAACAAAATTGATTTTAAAACAGAAGCTGCTGACGATTTTGTAAATATTGTAAAAGACAATACTATAGTTGAGCTTTTGAAAAAAGTAGATGTAGAAGATGACAAGAAAACTATCGTGTTGGAAAAAGCCCTAAACTTACTCAAGAAAAACGGAATACAAACAAATGTAGAGTTTAGTTTGGATGAAAAAGACAAGCAAAATCCAAAAGTTAAGGCTAAGTTTGTCACAGAAAGTAAAAAGTCTACAGATCCATACAAACACGTTGCAGATTTATTGAATTCGAATAATTTATCATACAAGTTCATCACAGACGATGATATAAAACTTATTGCTCAATCGGTAAACACTGAAAACAACATCAATCCTTCGATTAGTGTTAATGATTGGAAATACATTTACCAAAAAAATATGGAAGATTTCTACAAGAGTTACGACAAGGAAATAAATTCTGATGTTAAGCTTTTGTATGAAGAAATTTTGAAGAAAAATAAATGCGAAAAATATTCAAAATACGATGCCTACAACATCGTAAGTATTTACAATCAATTAAAAAATAAAGGACAAAAAGGTTATGAGCCAATCGCTCTAAGCTATAATTTAACGGAAGAATCCGTGAGTAGCATCGAGGAAAGATTTGGGAAGAACCAAGGAATAGAAGTAGCGACAAGGTCAGTTAGATATTATCCTAATGGTGAAGAACTTAGCCACGTATTGGGATATATCGGAAAGATTTCTACTGAGAAAGAAATTGAAGAATACGTAAAACAAAAAGGTTACAGCAAGGATGCTTTGATTGGTAAAACTGGAATTGAAGAAAGCAAGGAAGATGCATTAAAAGGACAAGACGGATCATTGAGAGTTATGGTCGACAGCAAAGGAAATAGAACTGAAACTTTGTCTGAGAAAAAAGCAATTCCTGGCGACAATGTGTATTTGAGTATTGACACTAATGTTCAAAGAGTTGCCGAAGAATCTTTGAAAAAATCTATAAAAGCCGTAAGCACTGGAGGAACTTATGTATCCGAATGGGGCGACAAAACTTTAGCTGGATATAAAAGTGCAAAAAGTGGTGCAGCAGTTGCAGTAGATGTTGAGACTGGAGAAATACTTGCGATGGCTTCATTCCCATCGTACAATCCAAATTTGTTTTCAACGGGGATTTCACAAACTGATTGGGAAAGTTTACAAGCAGAAGATCCAAAAGATCCAATATCTCCAAGACCTTTGTATAACATTCCAATGCAAGCTGCGATGCAACCGGGTTCTATTTTCAAACTTAACACCTCACTTGCAGCATTAGAAGGCGGATTTGATCCTTATCACGAAATAAAATGTGGAGGATACGTCGATGTTGGAGGCTCTATATTCGGTTGCTGGATATGGAATGAACATAAAGGAACTCACGGTAGCGACAATGTGATGAAAGCACTAAGAGACAGTTGTAACTACTATTATTATTCTCTAGCGCTTGGAAAGGATCAAAGACGTTCCATAGATTTGGGATATCAATTGAGCATTGATGAATTAGTGTCTACTGCAAGAAAACTTGGGCTAGGCAGTAAAACAGGAATAGATATAAATATTCCGGCAGAAAATTCGGGAACTATTCCAGATCCACAAATAAAAGAAAATAACTTCAAAGCAATATTCAGAAGATTTTTGGAAAAAAATGCGGAAAAATATGTAAAAGAAGGAGAAGTATTTACTCCAAAGGAAATGAAATCCAAAATCGACAAAATAATGTTACTTGCAGATGATAAAAATCTTCAAACGAGAAGCAATATTATAAATACATTGGATAGTTTGGGATTTGATGCAGAAAAGAAATTAGACGGAGAGAGAAATTCGTTCGCCGATAAAATCAAATTCGATTATTTGAGCCAATCAAAGTGGAATATCGGTGATATGTTGAACGTGGTTATAGGTCAAGGACAAAACGCATACACGCCACTTCAAATGGCAAGATATATTTCTGCATTTGCAAATAATGGATACTTGAACAAATTATCACTTGTAAATGAAGTAAAATCCAATGACAATTCCACATCGCTATTTAAAAACGAAAAGAAAAGCGAAAAAATCAAATTGAAAAATTACGAAAATTTGGAATATATCAGAAAAGGACTTCACTTGGCTACGACTGAAGGCTACGAAAAAAATACTTTTAAAAACTTCCCAGTTTCTGCTGGAGTTAAGACGGGAACAGCCCAAGTTGGGGTTAATCCAGTATCTGGAGAGACATATGACAACCACGCATGGATGATTGGATTTGCTCCAGTTGAAAATCCTAAAGTTGCAGTGGTAACAGTTATTATGCAAGGTGGAACGAGCACGAACAACGGGCCAATGACAAGAGATATAATGGCAGAAGCGTTGAAATTAAAAAAAGAAAAAGACGAAAAACAAGAAAATACTGAGAGTGAGAATGATATGTATGAAAACAGTACTCGTTAATTCACAATTACAAAAAAAGGCTTTGTTGATACAAAGCCTTTGTAATTTATTAGACGGAAAAATTTTAATAGTAAATTCTGAAAAATCAAGAGAAATCGAATACGCATTAGGAGTGGAGGATTATTGCGTTTATGACACATTGGATGTGTTGAGTAATGTGGTTGATTACAAGAAATCAATGGTCAAAATCAGAGAAGATAGATATGTTATACCTTCAACCATAAAACCTGAAAAATATTCTGCGACAAAGGTAGATTACGAAAATTTGCTAGACAATTTAAGTGAGTTTGACATTGTAATATTCACTGAAGATATTGGAATAGAATTTGATGAAGAAATAATGTGGGGAAATGAAGAAAAATCTCACGCAAAAAAATTGTATCAAATTACGGATTCATCATCTAAAAGGAAATCCGATTACAAATACATTGGAAAATTAGAGTTCACAAAAGAATACGAGAAGAAAATTAATTCCTATTCTGAAAATGTAGATGAAAAACTAACTGAAATTATCCAAAATTACAAACAAGACAAAGAAGCGAAAATCGGATTTTTCGATAGGATTTTCAAAAGATGAAATATCTATTCATAGACAAAAACACTTGGGGATATTATGATGAGGAGCTTAAATTATTGGGAGATTACGACAGTGAACTTGGAAATATTTATGTAGCTAAAATCACAAAATATGATAAAAAACTCGACGCATTTTTTATAGAATACGACAAAAAGAAAACAGGATTTCTGAATAATACAAAGTTCACCAAAAATTTGAAACCATCTGAAGAAATAATAGTTCAGATGACAAAAGAATCAATAGATGATAAGTACCCCAAATTCACAACGAAAATTACGATTGAAACAGAAAATTTGAAATACACAAACGGCGACAAATTAAAATTTGAAGGAAAACAAAAATACAAAGATATCGATGATTTCAAGCAAAAATACAAATTTACAGGAATTGTCAAAGAGAATTTCTTCAAACAAGAAAAGTCTCAACAAGAAAAAGAAATGAATTTCATTGTAAACAAAATACACTACATTCGAACAGAGAAGAAATTCCTTCCGATTCCAAAACTTTTGTACAAGAAAAATCCAGTGGATAAAATAATTCAAGAAGAAGATGTGGATTATTTGATAACTAATGACAGAATAGTTTACAGACAGTACAAGGGAATTTTAAATGTAAAATTTGATGAAAATTACAATTATACCTATGATAATTTGATAAGTCGTGATATAATAGATAAAAATTCAGAAATAATAAAACTGGACAATAACGCAGAAATTGTCATTCAAAAAACAGAGGCGATGTGGGTTGTGGATGTGAATTCTTCTCAAATGATAATGAGTGAGGATTATTTTCACGAACTAAACACAAAAGCTTTGAAGAAAATTCATCAGATGATTTATTTGAAGAAAATGGTGGGAATGGTTATTGTGGATTGTGTCAGAGAAGGTGACAACAAAAAGTTATCAGATTTTATTGAAAATGAATTTTGTGAACCGAATATAAATTTTCATGGATTTAGCAATTTAAATCTACTAGAATTCACAGTAAAACTTGACAAATAAATGAAATTACTGTACAATTATTTGGTGTGTAACCGCTCGAATCGGGTTTTCAAACTTCAAAAGTACCTAGATTTGGCGAGTCTTAAAAATGAGGAGGTGCACTAAATGTTCGCAATTATTAAAACTGGTGGAAAACAATACAAAGTTTCTGAAGGAGATGTCATTAAAGTTGAAAAAATCGAAGCTGAAGCAGGCGATAAAATCGAATTTGATCAAGTATTAATGGTAGCTGGAGACGATGTTAAAGTTGGAAGCCCTGTAGTAGAAGGAGCTAAGGTTTCAGCTGAAGTTTTGGATCAAAAGAAAGACAAGAAAATTGTTATTTTCAAGTTCAAAGCTAAGAAAAACTACAGAAAGAAAAAAGGTCACAGACAACCATATACATTAGTTAAAATTGAAAAAATTGATGCTTAATGGTAACTGTCGATATTTTTAGAAAAGACAAAAAAATTGTAAAAGTCAAATCAACTGGTCATGCTGATTATGGATCCTATGGAAATGATGTGGTCTGCAGCGCTATCAGTGTTTATCTGATTAATACTGTTAACACATTTACTGAAATACTTAAGCTTGACAGTGATAAGTTGAAATTTCATTTTGAAAGCGGAGATGCTTTCTTCGAAATAAACTATGACTTACTAAACGAGACTGAAATGATTCAGGTGGATATTTTGATGAAATCATTGGTATTCGCCCTGGAATCAATACGAAACGAAAATATAAAACACTTGAAAATTAACTATCGGGAGGTGTAATGATGATAAAATTAGATTTACAATTATTCTCTAGTAAAAAGGGAGTAAGTTCTACTAAGAACGGTCGTGATTCCGAATCCAAAAGATTAGGAACTAAAAAAGGTGACGGCCAATACGTTCTAGCTGGTAACATATTAGTTAGACAAAGAGGAACAAAAATACATCCAGGCAACAACGTTGGAAAGGGTGGAGACGATACACTTTTCACTAAAATTGACGGAGTAGTTAAGTTCGAAAGAATTGGTAAAAACAGAAAGCAAGTTTCTGTATATCCAAAAGAAGCTTAATTTTTTAGCAACACCTTTGTTATGATTATAAATTGGATTTCCTTTTTATAATCGTAAGGTGTTGCTTTTTTAGTGGGAAATAATGTAAACTTACAAGTATAGTGAGCATTAATAAAGAGGTGAAAAATGTTTATAGATGTAGCGAAGATAGAACTAAAAGCTGGAAAAGGTGGAGACGGTTCTGTTGCATTTAGAAGAGAAAAATACGAACCATCAGGAGGCCCTGCAGGTGGCGACGGCGGAGATGGCGGTAGTATTATAATTGTCGGTGACAAAGACATTAAAACTTTGATGGATTATAGTTACAAATCCATTTATAAAGCTGAAAGTGGCGGCGACGGCAGAAACAAAAAACAATTTGGGAAAAAAGGTGAAGATTTAATTCTTAAAGTTCCAGTTGGAACTTTGATAAAAGATTACGATACAGATACGGTTATCTACGATGTAAAACACGATAAGGAAGAATTTGTAATTTGCAAAGGCGGCAAAGGCGGAAAGGGAAATGTTCATTTTAAATCATCTATAAGACAAGCGCCAAGATTTGCAGAGCCTGGAACAAAAGGTGAAGAAAAAACAATTAAGTTAGAATTAAAACTCTTAGCTGATGTTGGATTGATTGGTCTTCCTAATGTTGGGAAATCTACACTGTTGTCTATAATGTCAAACGCAAGACCCAAAATTGCAAATTATCATTTCACAACACTTGAGCCAAATCTTGGAGTGTGCAAAGTAGGAGAAAAAAGTTTCGTTCTTGCAGATATTCCTGGATTAATCGAAGGAGCAAGTGAAGGGCTGGGACTTGGTCATGATTTCTTGAAACACATTGAAAGAACTAAAATTTTAGTTCACGTGTTGGATATTTCTGGAAGTGAAGGTAGAAATCCAATCGAAGATTTTGAACTAATCAATAGCGAATTGGCTTCATACAATATCAAATTGAATGATAAAAAAATGCTCGTGGTTTTGAATAAAACAGATCTAGGAGCAGAAGATAATATAAAAGAATTTAGGGAAAAATATTCTGACAAAGTTGATGAAATCGTAGAAATAAGTGCTGCTACAACTGAGAATGTGGACAAACTTATGTATTTGATTGCAGATACTTTGGATAGTATAGAAGATGATTATTCTACATTGGATGAACAATACGTTTACTTTGAAGAGGAAAAAGAACCTGATTTCAAAGTTAGAAGAGAAAACGAAAACTACATTGTCGAAGGCCCGTTGATTGAAAACTTAATTTACAGAACAAACTTTGAAGTGTACGAATCAGTAAATCACTTGCAAAAAGTTTTGGAAGACAAGGGAATTATAGAACAATTAAAAGATCTTGGAATTCAAGATGGAGATAATGTAATTATCGGTGATGTGGAATTTGATTTTTATGAATAGGAGATAAAATGATAACACCAAAACAAAGAGCAAAATTAAAAAAGATTTCTCATGGTTACAAACCACTTGTAAATATTGGCAAAGGTGGAATTTCAGAAAATACTTTGAAACAAATCGATGATACTTTGAACAAGAGAGAAGTCATGAAGATTAAAATTCTCAACAATAATTTGGACGATAGAGATATGTTGATAGATGAAATATTGACAAAACTTGACTGTGAATTTGTCAGATATATGGGAAATATTCTAACAGTTTACAGAGAATCTGAAAACAAGGTAATAGATTTAGATGATTAAAGTCGGGATAATGGGTGGGACTTTTGATCCCATTCATATAGGACATTTGATATTAGCTATGGAAGCTATTAATTACAAAAATTTGGATGAAGTGTGGTTTATTCCTACTGGTAATCCGAATTTTAAGCAAGATAAAAATGTCACAGACAAACAAAAAAGATTTGAAATGGTGAAGATTGCCACACAGGATAACAAGAAGTTTAATGTATGTGATTATGAAATCAACAAAAATGGCGTGACATATTCATGGGAAACTATGAAATATTTGAGAGAAAATTACGATCATGATTTTTATTTCATAATGGGCGAAGATTCGCTAATGAGTGTGGAAACTTGGGAGAATGCAGAAGATTTTTTGAAAAATACTAAGATTTTGGCTTGTATTAGAAGACAAGAAGAGATGTCCAAACTAGATGTAAAAATCGATGATTTAAAATCAAAGGGATATTTTGTGGAGAAAATTCCCACAAGTTTTATAGATATTTCTTCTACAAAAATCAGAGAGAAAGTTCAAACAAATCAAGATTTTAGGTATTTCGTGCCAAATCAAGTTTTTGAATATATTGTGAGAAACAAATTATATGAAAGTTAAAGAAATAGAAAATAATTTGAGTAAAATGCTCAAAAAAACAAGATACGAACACGTTTTGAGAGTGAGGGACAAAGCTATTGAATTAGCAAAGCTTTACAATCAAGACTATGCAAAAATAGAATTAGCGGCGCTTCTTCACGACTGTGCAAAAAACAACGAAGAAATGTATTTGGATAAGTACAAGAAAGAATTTGAAGAGCTTAGAGAATTGAGAGGGAAAAATCCCGATATGGAAAATCCTAAGTTATTGCATTGCTATTTGGGTAGAATTGTCGCTAACAAAGAATACGGAGTGAATGACGATGAAATTTTGGATGCGATAGAATTTCACACAACTGGAAGAACTAATATGACTGATTTCGAAAAAATAATTTACTTGGCTGATAAGACCGAAGATAAGAGAGATTATGATGACGTTGATGAAATCAGAAGATTATCCAAAATAAATTTGAATAAAGCAATTGTCAAATCACTAGATGATACGATAAAATATCTTATAGAAGGTGAGAGGGAAATATCTATCACTAGTGTTAATGTCAGAAATTATTTATTGAAGGGAGTATAGATGACTGAATTAGAGTTAGTTCAAAAAGCAATAGACGATAAGATTGGAAAAGACATTGTAACTTTGAAATTAGATTCAGCTGTTGCAGATTATTTTGTGATTGCAACTGCCAATGCACCTAACCACGCTCAATCTATTATTGATGAAGTGGAAAAAGTGTGCGACGAAAATGGTTTTGAGATTTTAGGAAAAGAAGGTTACAGCGAAGGTAACTGGATTTTGCTAGATCTTAATGATATTATAGTACATGTATTTACAGAAGAAGCACGTTCTTTCTACGACATAGAAAGATTGTGGAATTAGGAGGATAGTATGAAATTTTTACATTCAGACAAAGCACCTGCTGCAATTGGACCATATTCACAAGCAACATCTGCTAACAAAACAATTTATGTATCAGGACAACTTCCAATCGTTGATGGAGAATTACAAACTGATATAAGAAAAGCTACAAAAGCATCACTAGATAATATTTTACATATTATCGAAACTGAAGGCGGCAAAGTAGAAAACATCGCAAGAGTTGGCGTGTTCATGCAAGATTTATCACAATTTTCTGATATGAACGAAGTTTATGCAGAATTTTTTGGAGATCACAAACCAGCAAGAAGTGCAGTTCAAGTTGCAGCTCTACCAAAAGGCGCAATAATCGAAATAGAAGCAATTGCTGAATTAGACTAAGAATTTTTCCTCTGAGTAAATTATACTCAGGGGATTTTTTTGTTTAAATCGTATTAAATTGTTAAGCAATTGTATTAATTCGTTTTGAATGTCAACAATTATCAAAATTGATACCATTTTGTAACTTTTTATGATATTATGTATGTATATTAGGAGGTTGTATCTATGAAGAACTTAAAAGATATTGCTAAGGTATCGTTTGTAGCACTGTCTGTGTCATTAATGATTTCTACAGGATCAATGGCTCAAACAGAAAATGATAAGAAAGATGTAGAAAACGAGCTTAGTGCCAAATATACATCAATTAGCACACATAATCAAAGTAAGTTGACTAAGAAAGCTAAATTGGGATACGCTAACGTAGACAACTTACAAAATGAAAAAAAGGAAAATGGTGATTTGAATCATGAAGATTTAAAATCAACAGATTCAAATAAAGATATTAAGGAAAAATCAGAAAAAAAAGAAGCTTCAGAGTCTACAAAAGATGAAGAAGAAACTGAAAAAGAAGTTGTATCTGAAAAATCAGATATAAAAGATACAGAAGAAGTCTTAGAAGATTCGCCTATTAAACCTGAGAAATCTGTATCAAAGGAAAATTCAGAAGAACAAGTTTCTGAAGAAGATGATGACAAAAAAGCGCAAGATGAAGAAGTAAAAGCATTAAATTCTGCTGGACAAATCATTCCTTCTAGAATTGCAGGTCAAAACAGATACGAATCTGCTGCACAAATTTCAAGAGAACAATTCACTAATGCTAAGAAGGTTATTGTTGTTAATGCACAAAAATACGCCGATGCATTGAGTGCAACGACTTTGTCTGATGGAAAATATTCTATTTTGTATACAGAAAAAGATTCTCTTCCAACAGCCACAAGAAATGAAATTCAAAGACTTAATCCTGTAGAAGTATATCTTCTTGGTGGTAAACAATCCATTAGTTCTGGAATTGAAAACATATTAAAGAAATACTCAAATAAAGTTACTAGAATTGCCGGAAGAGACAGATACGAAACTAGCGCAAAGGTTGCAGCTATGAGCAAGAAAAAGAACGTAGTTATTGCAAGTGGAGAAAACTTCAGCGACCCACTTTACGCATCTTCTTACGCTTATTCAAATAACGCTAAGATTTTGTTGAGTTCTGGAAAAACTTTGTCCAGACAAACAAGAGATTATTTACTTAGAAATAAATCTAGTATTGGAAAAGTAACAGTTGTTGGTGGAGGACAATCCATCTCATCGGCTACAGTTAGATATATCCAATCAGTAACTGGCAAAAATGTTAGTAGAATTAGTGGCAGAAACAGATACGATGGGTCTGTAAAAGTGGCTAATTCTATGAACAAGGACAAAGTGTTCATCGCAAGTGGTGAAGATTTTGCAGATGCACTTGCTATAAGTCCGTTGGCCCAAAAATTAAATGCACCGATTTTATTGAGTTCAAGAAGCAAATTAGACACAAGTGTCATAGCATTCTTGAATAACTTCAAAAAGTCGATCAAGGATGTATATATTGTTGGTGGATACAGAACTATCGATAACAACGTATATGGTACTGTTAAAAATGTTTTGGCAAAAACTCCAGAAAAGCCGAAACCAAAGCCACCAGTAGTAAAAGATCAATCAGATATTATCGAAGAAGATAAAGCGATAGGTTTGCACGATTTCGTGGTTGCAAAACACTCAACAAAACTTTACAATGCTGCAAATAGTTCTGCAAAATCTGTAAGAGATATCAACACTTCAACAGTTATGCAAGTTATAAATATTTTAAATAATGGATGGATGCAATTGGATATAAATGGATTTAAAGGATATGCAAAAATTGATGATTTTGGAATGTTTAATCCTAACAAATACAGATTAGTATTTCAACAAGGAGCAGACCTTTCAAAATTCAACCGCAATGTAAATATGAAATTAGCTAAGCAAAACGGAATGGATTTTGTAATATTAAAAGCAGGTTCCGGATACAGTGGTGAAGATCCAAAATTCCAACAAAACTACAGAAATGCAAAAGCAGCTGGATTAAACGTTGGAGCATATTGGTATTCATACGCTGTAAATGTTGAAGAAGCTAAGGAAGAAGCTGTAAGATACTTGAAAATATTGGGCAAAAAACAATTCGAATACCCAGTATATTTGGACTTCGAAGATCCTTCACAACGTAGAATTCCAACAAAAACAAAAACAGATATGGCGATTGCCTTTATGAGTATTCTTGAAAAGAATGGATACTACACAGGATTGTACAGCTCGGGATCTTGGATTAACAATCAATTTGAAAGAGAAAGATTGAAAGAATACGACATTTGGATTGCACATTGGCACGTTACAAGACCTAACTGCTTCACGCCTGATTATGGAATGTGGCAATTTACAAATAAATCAAAAATAAAAGGCGTTCCAGATACTGGAGAAGGCGGAGTAGATATGAACTATTCCTACAAAAACTATCCAAAGATTATCAAAAATGCCAAACTAAATAATTTTTAAATTAGAGCTCTGAAAAGAGCTCTTTTTTGAATGCGTATAATTTACAAAAAATATGGTATATGGTAAAATTTGAGTTAGTTAAAAGGAGTGAATGATATGAAATTAGGTATTGTGGGGCTTCCAAATGTAGGAAAGTCCACACTTTTTAATGCGATAACAAAAGCCGGTGCAGAAATGGCGAATTATCCATTCTGTACGATAGATCCTAACATCGGACTTGTAAATGTTCCTGATGAAAGAGTGTATAAATTAGCAGAACTTTTTAATTCCAAGAAAGTTATTCCAGCGACTATCGAATTTTACGACATTGCAGGTCTTGTAAAAGGCGCAAGTAAGGGAGAAGGTTTAGGAAATAAATTTTTGGAAAATATTAGAGAATCCGATGCTATTGTTGAAGTTCTAAGATGTTTTGAAGACGAAAACATAGTTCACGTTGATGGATCAGTGGATCCACTTAGAGATATCGACACTATCAACTACGAACTTATTTTGTCTGATTTGGAAATGGTTGAAAGAAGATTAGAAAAATCTAGAAAAGCTTTGAAAGGTAATAAGGAATTGAAAGAAGAAGTAGATCTTCTTGAAAAAATCTACGACGTTTTATCAGAAGGAAAATCTATCAGAATCTTGGATTTGGACGAAGATGAAATGAAACTTATGAGAAGCTTCAATCTTTTGAGTGTAAAGCCAATAATTTACGTGTGCAATGTAAGTGAAGACGAAGTAGCAGATGCTTACGAAAACAACGAAATGGTTCAAAAAGTAAAAGAGTTCGCAAAATCAGAAGATGCAAAAGTAGTTGTAATCTCAGCGCAAATTGAATCGGAAATTTCTGCGTTGGATAGCGAAGAAGACAAGAAAGAATTTTTGGAAGCAATTGGACTTGAAAAATCAGGGATTGATGATTTGATTACACAAAGTTACGATTTGCTTGGACTTATGAGCTTCTTGACAACTGGTGAAGATGAAACTCGTGCATGGACTATCAAGAAAAACACTCCTGCAGTACAAGCAGCTGGTAAAATCCACACAGATATTCAAAGAGGATTCATTAGAGCAGAAATCGTAAATTACGATGATTTGATCGAATTAAAATCTATGCCTGCAGTCAGAGAAAAAGGACTTATGAGATTGGAAGGCAAAGACTACTTGATGCAAGATGGAGATGTAGTTCATTTTAGATTTAATGTATAGAAAAGTTTTTATGTAGTAAAAAACACCAATTGAGTTTAACTGCGGATAATTTTGGTAATAGATATCAAAAACCAGTTAGAGGTATTGGTAATATATTAGAATATAAATCAAAACCGTATTAGCAAAGAATATCATTCGTAAAAAATAATTACAAATTCTAGCGAAATGAAGCGTTAAAAAATCTCATTGTTTGAGTGCGTAGCACGAGTTTGAGATTTTAGCTTCATAAGCTTTGAATTTGTTTATTTTTGGAGACAGATATTTGTGCTAATTGGTTTTGATTTTTTTATTAGCATAATTTACCTAGTTTTTTATTGTTAGCGTGAAAATAAACATCGTTATTTTTTGTGATATAATTATTATAACTACGAGGAGGTAATTTATGATTACAGAAAGATTAGAAAAGCTAAGAAAAAAAATGAGCGAAAGAAATATCGATGCGTATGTTGTATTATCGAGCGATCCTCATACATCTGAATATTTAGCAGATTATTATAAGACTAGAAAATATATTACTGGATTTAGTGGTAGTGCAGGAACTGCTGTAATTTTGAAGAAAAAAGCGGCTTTGTTTACTGATGGAAGATATTTTATTCAAGCTGCTAAGGAACTTGAAGGGTCTACTGTAGAATTGATGAAGATGGGTGAACCTGGGGTTCCAACTTTAATTGAATATTTGAATGAAAATGTCGGCGAATGTGGGAAAATAGGAGTCGATGGTCTTACTTTGGACTACAATGATTATTATCAATGGTTAGAAAATCTTGGCGATAGAATGATAATCACTGATGTGGATTTTGTTGGTGATATCTGGGAAGATCGTCCAGAAAAACCAAATTCAAAGGCTTATGCATTTGATGTAAAATATTGTGGCAAGGATACTAAGACAAAATTAAAAGAGCTAAGATATTTTATGGATTCTAACGATTGTGATTACAATTTTATAGGCTCTTTGGATGATATTTGCTACCTTTACAATATTAGAGGTAACGATGTATTGTACAATCCTGTTATCATAAGTTATGCATTGGTTGGAAAAGATTTTGCTAATTTGTACATTGAAGATGAAAAAATTGACGATGATTTGATTGAATTGTTGAAAGAACAAGGTGTTACTGTAAAAGCTTACGAAAAAGTCTTCGAAGATTTGAGTGAGCTTCCAGGAAAAAGTGTTTTATTCTTGGATCCTTCTAAGACAAATGTAAGAATTTACAATTCAATTAATTCAAATATTAGAATTTCAAAAGGAATTCAACCTACAACTTTGATGAAAGCTCATAAGAATGAAACAGAAATTAATAATCAAAAGAATGCTTACATCAAAGACGGCGTTGCGTTGGTTAAGTTTTTCAATTGGGTAGAAACAGGTACTCCAACTGGAAATGTTACTGAAATGAGTGCAGCAGATAAGTTGAGATATTTCAGAGAACAAGGCGATTTGTTCATGGATTTAAGTTTCGGTACTATATCTGCATATGGAGAAAATGCGGCACTTCCTCATTACGAACCATCAGTTGATCATCCAGTCACTTTACAACCGAAGGGATTGTATTTGGTTGATAGTGGTGCGCAATATTTGGATGGAACTACTGATATTACTCGTACGGTTGCTCTTGGTGAATTGACTGATGATGAAAAACTACACTATACTTTAACATTAAAATCACACATCAATTTGATGACTACAATCTTCCCTAAAGGAACAAAATCATCGAGCTTAGATCCAATTGCAAGAAGACCTATTTGGCAAGAAATGTTGGATTTCAGACACGGCACAGGTCACGGTGTGGGATTCTACCTTGGTGTTCACGAAGGACCACAAAGAATTTCGTCCGTAAATAATGATATCGACATGGACGAAGGAATGGTTACAAGCGATGAACCAGGAATTTACATCGAAGGTTCACACGGAATCAGAATCGAAAATATTATGCACTGCATCAAAGTTGGAGAATCTGAATTTGGAGAATTCTTGGGATTTGAATCATTGTCTATTTGTCCAATTGACACAAGACCTATTATCAAAGAAAAATTACTTCCTTTCGAATTAGAATGGTTGAACAATTACAATAAGGAATGCTACGAAAAATTATCACCATACTTGGAAGGATCTGACTTAGAATATCTTGAACAACAAACAAAAGCAATATAGAAATGTTTGATATAAAAAAAGAACTGCAAAAAGTACCTCACAAACCAGGCGTGTACATTATGCACGATAAAAACGACGAGATAATCTACGTTGGCAAGGCGATTGATTTGAGAAGACGTGTGGGTCAATATTTTGATTCATCAAAAAAACTCGCAAAGGTCGCTGCAATGGTAAGTCACGTAGAATATTTTGAATATATTATCGTGAATAATGAATGTGAAGCTTTGGTTCTGGAATCAAACTTAATCAAGAAAAACAGCCCGAAATACAACATCGTTTTAAGAGACGATAAGCAATATCCATACATCAAAATCACGAACGAAAAGTTTCCAAGAGTCTTGAAAACTAGACGTGTGCTGAAGGATAAGGCGAAGTATTTTGGGCCTTTTCCTAATGCTTATGCAGTTAATGATATTATAGATTTAATTCATGAAACGTACAAAATCAGAACGTGTAATTTGAATTTTGATAAGGGTCAAAAGCTTAAGAGACCTTGTTTGAATTATTATATCAATCGCTGTGACGGAATGTGCGTTTATGATGTTAACGAAGAAGATTACAACAAAGAATTGTTAGAAGTGGAAAATTTCTTGAATGGTCGTGAAGATGACTTGACTAAGAAATTGACCGATAAAATGATGGCTGCATCCAAGAATTTGAACTTTGAATTGGCAGCGAAACTCAGAGATTCTATTGCAAATATTCAAGTGATTTTGGAAAAACAAAACATCACCAACACCAAGGGGTTGGATTTGGATATGATATCCATGGCTAGAGAAGCGGAGACTGTATGCGTTCAAGTATTTTTCATGAGAAATGGCAAAATTATTGAAAGACAACATTTCATTATCGACAATAAATACGAAGAATCAAACGAACACATTGTAGGAGAATTTTTCAAACAATTCTACATTGATTTGACTTACGTTCCGAAACAAATCCTAACCGATATTGAAATCGAAGACAGAGAGCTTATCGAAGAAATGCTAACTGAGAAAAAAGGTTCCAAGGTTGAAATCAAAATTCCTAAAAGAGGTAACAAGACGGACCTTTTGGAAATGGTCAGAGTAAACGCAAAAGAAGGACTGGACAAATACATTTCCAGACATTTGAAAAGAGAACGTAATCGTGAGAATGCAATCTTAGATTTACAAGACATCACAGGGGTTAAACCAATTGATAGAATTGAATGCTACGATATTTCCAACACAAGTGGTGTAGATTCTGTGGGAAGTATGATTGTGTTCAAAAACGGGGCTAAATCTTCCAAAGATTATCGTAAATTCAAAATAAAAACTGTAGAAGGTGCCGATGATTATGCATCGCACAGGGAAGTGTTGACGAGAAGATTCAGAAGACTTTTGGATTCTGATAAAAGAGACAACAGCTTTGATGAAATGCCTTCTATTATTTTGATGGACGGTGGAAAAGGTCAAGTCAACATCGCAAAAGAAGTGTTGAACGAATTCAACTTGGATATTCCAGTTCTAGGGCTTGTAAAAGATGATAAGCATAGGACGCGTGGAATAATTTACGAAAACGACGAAATCAGATTGAAAGTGAACACTCCTTTGTACAGGTTGTTGTTTGCGATTCAAGAAGAAACACATAGATTTGCAATCAATTATCACAGAAAACTTCACGAGAAAAACTTCAAGAAATCTGAATTGGACAATATAGCTTTAATAGGAGAAAAAAGAAAGAAAGCTTTAATGAAACATTTTAAAACTCTTGATAGAATAAAAAAAGCCAGTGTAGAAGAGCTTTGCGAAGTTGATGGAATGAACGAAAAAGCAGCAGAAAATATAGTGAATTATTTTAAGCAATAATTTGCTATATTTTTTATTGTAAAGAAATATTGATTGATGGTAATATATAAGGTAGTGAAGGATGGATGGTTTATGACAAGAAAAAATTCTACTTTAATTAAAATGATAATGCTTTCAATATTTGTCGCAATAGGAGTTGTGATATCTCCAATTTTGAGAGTGGTTGGATTTTGTCCGACACAACATTTTGTAAATATCGTGTGTGCGGTGTTTTTGGGACCATGGTATGCACTTTTGTGTGCGACGTTGATTGGGATAATCAGAATGTCACTAATGGCAATTCCACCGTTAGCGCTGACTGGAGCTGTGTTTGGGGCGTTTTTGTCGGGAGTTTTGTATAAAAGAACGAACAAATTGATTATGGCTTGTATTGGAGAAGTTATTGGAACTGGAATAATAGGATCGATCGTAAGCGTTCCTGTTATGAAGTTTTTCTTCGGAAAAAGCAATTTGACTTTGTTTTTCTACACGCCATCATTTGTACTTGCGACTTTAATGGGAGCGACTGTAGCATTCGCATTTTTAAAGGCTATGCAAAAAAATAAAATGCTAGATAAATTAAAGGAAAGTATCAATGGATAATTTAATACAAAAAATGTCAGAGATTTACTCTGATTTGTACAACAATAATAATCTGATTCATTGCCTTACGAATGCGATTTCAATCAATGATATGGCAAACGCAGTTCTGAGTGTTAACCAAAGTCCGTTTATGGCAGATAATCCACGAGAAGTCGAAGATATTACGAAAAATTCTGATTCTCTGTTGGTAAATTTAGGAAACATCACGGATTATAGAATAGAATCAATCAAAAAATCCCTACGAATTGCAAATGAAAACAACATTCCAATTACATTGGATTTGGTTGGAGTGAGTGCGTCAAGATTAAGGCTTGATTTCACACTAGAAATCTTGCAAAAAAACATAATAACTTGCATAAAAGGAAATTACAGCGAGATAAAATCACTGGTTATTAAAGATTTAAGTACAAAAGGTGTGGATTCAAGAAAGCTTGAAGTAGACGATGTGATTAATTATTGTAATAATTTGCACGAAAAGTACCATTCAATGGTTGTGGCAACAGGGCATACGGATATTGTGTGTTCAGATGAGATTTATCTGCTTAATAATGGCGATGAAAGGCTTTCAAAAATCACTGCGACAGGTTGTGTTGTGGGAAGTTTGATAGCGTGTACACTTAGCGTATCTCAATCGATAGAAGCATGTGTTCTAGCAATTAGCATGATGAATATTAGCTGTGAAATGGTGGATAAAAGTGTTGGACTTAGTTCTTTCAAAATCGGTTTGTACGATAATTTATCCAAAATAAAATGGGAACAAATAAAGGAGAATATAAATGCGAGAAAAGTTGAATCTTAGCTTGTACTTGGTTACTGATAGGACAAATGTTAAAGATGAGGAAGATTTTTTAACAAAAATTGAAGATTCTCTTAAAGGTGGAGTAACACTGGTACAACTAAGGGAGAAAAATATCTCTACAAGAGAATACATAGACTTGACAAAAAAAGTGAAGGTAATTTGTGACAAGTTTGATGTGCCGCTTTTAATAGACGACAGAATTGACGTTTGCTTGGCAAGCGAGTGTGCAGGAGTTCATCTTGGAGATGATGACATGGAAATAAAAGATGCAAGAAGAATTCTTGGAGATAATTACATTATTGGCGCAACGGCTAAAAGTGTTGCCAGAGCTATACAATGTGAAAAAGAAGGCGCAGATTATCTTGGAGTTGGCGCGATTTATCCGACAAAAACCCATGTTAAAACGAAAATAACATCGGTTGAGACTCTAAGAGATATCAACAATAGCATAAGCATAAAAACTGTCGCTATTGGCGGTTTAAATGAGGATAACATAGATGTATTAAAAAACGGTGGTGCAAGTGGGATAGCAGTCGTAAGAGCGTTGATGAATGACGACAATCCACAAGAAAAAGCACACAGATTATTAGAAAAATCAAAACAAGTTTTAGAATTGAGGTAATTATGAAAAACAAATTTAAATTAGTATTGTTAGTTATGGTGTTGATGTTGGTGATGGTATCTTGCAAAAAAGCAGATCCAATAACACTTCCAAACGCCAATGATTCACAAGTAATCACAGTTACAAAAATCGAAGAAAACAAGGAAGGGCCAACGGCATCCATCACTTCGAAAAAAGATATCGTAGACACAATTAAATTGATAAAAGAAAAAGCAAAACCAACTAGAAAAAAATCAAACAACGACACACCTGCGAATACAAAAGATTTTAGAAAAATGGAAATATTCTACGGAAAAGACGAAAAAATGACGTTGTATTTGTATCAAAACAAAAAATACTACATTGAAAAACCATACGAAGGAGTGTGGGAAATCGACAAGGATACGTTTAACAAATTAATCGGTGCGATGTAGTTTTATAGAAGAAATTTATTGTGTAGATAAACCATCATAAACGAATATCTAGACTTTAAAAATTGTTGATTTCTAAATCTCAAATTCCTAAAATTGCAAACTCGTTTCACACAAACAGTGCAATTTTTAACGGATTTATCGATTTGAAATCAAATCAATTTTTTCCGTATGATATTCTTAGTATGATTGGTTTACTACTAACTATTACAAAAATTTAGAGTGCATTTCGATGCGCTCTTTTTTCTTTGAAAAAATATTGCATCTGTGTCTAATCTGTATTATAATAAGTAATACAAGGAGGACAGAATGATTAACATAAATACGACGAGTGATGTTCCAATTTACACTCAAATTCGAAACGAGATTATTAGAGAAATTGCCAATGGGAACTTACAAAATGGCGACGAACTTCCTTCTGTTAGACAATTTGCAAATGATTTGGGAATTAATCCTATGACGATTAGCAAAGCTTACAATATTTTGAAGGATGAAAAAATAATTGTAATAGATAGAAGAGTTGGGGCGAAGATTTGCGTGGACGAAGGTTATTCACGAAATTCATTTGAAGATGAATTGAAACTACTGTTGATGGAAGCGAAAATTCGCGGCAAATCACAAAAGGATATTAAAAATATAGTGGAGGAAATTATAAAATGATGTTGCAATTTATTTTATTTTTTAGTTTGGTGTTTATTTTGTTTATCATAAGAAGATTTAACATATATACATTGAAAATAAACGATACATTTATGTTGTTTACAAACTTTCCAAAAGGTTATGAAGATGACGAATTCATCGTCGATTTGCTGGGAAAAACTAAGAAAAAATTGAATATTTTATTTGCGGTGAGCATTGTTTTATCTTTTCTTGTGTTACTTGATTATGATTGGATAATGCTTGTATATTACAATTTAATAGTCGTGTATCTTGTGAGTGCAAATATTATCGAATACAACGCAATGAAAGAAATACGACAATACAAAAAAGACAATAATATATCGACTGAGAGTAGTATTTTGACGTATGATTTGAAGACTTCAAGAGATATTGAAAAAAAGAAAATCAAACTAAAAGCCTGGATAATTCCGCTGGTAGTTCAAATCGTATTGTTGGTAGCTTTTTTCAAAAACAGTGAGATGTTCTTCGTCTACATTTTGTTGCAAGTCGCAATGAGTGTAAGTACGATATTAACGGGATGGTTTTTGGGAAGGAAAAACACCAAAGTTTATTCGACTAATTCTGATGAAAACTTAAAGTTGAATGAAGAAAGCATCATAAAAGTACAACAAACGATGTATGCGATATATATAATGTTTATAGTTTTGGGATTTGTTGTAGCTTACTACTCATCAAAAGATATTTACAGAATTTTCCCGATTTTTTCATACATTGTTTTGTACACATTAGCGATAATATTGGTTCTTTTTAAATATCAAACCATGGCAAAAAACTTAATTGCGATTAATAGCGACTTGTACAATGGGGACTTCTTTGATCCGTGGGGTTATTATAATCCGAAAGATGACAGGATTATGGTTGAAGATATTAGCGTAAGAAATGGTAATATGACATTTAATAGGGCAAAATTATCAGGCAAAATACTATATGCATTGACGGCAGTTTTATTGATTTCAGTTGAATTTTTGATGATAAATATGAGTTTACCAAAAACGTATACTGTTGATAACACGCCAAGCACTCTTACAATCACTGAATCTGTTTACACCACTGTAATTGACAAAAAATTAATCGAAAAAGTTGAGCTAATCGAAGATGTCAACAAAACAGATGGAGTTAGGTTAAATGGAACATCATTGAAACACTATTCCTATGGAAAGTTTTCAATAAAAGGAATTGGAAACTGTGATGTGTACATTCATAATGACAATCCAAGAGCAATTTGGATTAAGACTAAGGATAATAAAAACCTTGTGTTTAATTTCCCAACTGTAAAAGAAACCGAAAAGTTTTATAAAAATTTACGCTAATCGTTTTTTTTTGTAAATTCTGGGTATATATTAATTAATAAATATTAGTAGAAATATTTTATTAATATGGGAGGGAATTTATGAAGAAATTTTTGATGGTTGCATTATGTATGATGATGCTTGTATCGTGTGGGAAAAAAGAAGTGTACAAGGGCGTAGAATCCAGCGTAAAAGTAGATAGAATCAAAAAAATGGATTCTCACAACAAATACACAGATAAGTTAAAGAACTCTGAGTTTATTCAGAAATTGTATGGAGATAAAATTGTCGTGTTAAAAGATGGCAAGAACTTTATTTACGACGATTCCAAGGACGAATTGGTACAACTAGATGATGGATATGGAATACACGATGTAGATAATAAAGATTATCTCCTTTATAAATCAGATGAATCTTTTGCTTCTAAGTTGATGATTAAAAGTGATGATGGAATGAAAAACCTCACATCAACAGAGCATATTAGTGATGCTAAGTTATCGGATAAAAATGTGTATGCTATGGTTTTGCGTTCTGATTCTCCAATTAAATTTTTTGAATGTGAGATTTTCAAGAATAATAATGACGCATTTGAATCTACTGGCAAAATTGGAAAATTAATCAAAAACGATAAGTCTGTAATGTATATGCATTATGAGAAGGACAAATTAACTGTCAAAGATATGGACGATAAGGAAATCTTCAGTAGAGATTTGAAAGAAGATGAGTTTCCGATTGATGTTGTGATGAATAATAAAGATGTCTTCTATTCTTTGTACGATTTTAAAACTGGAAATTCAAGGTTGTACAAGAATGATAAGTTGATAATGGAATCCACTATAAAAGGTTATGAAAATGTATTGAAAAGATTTAAAGTATCTAAGAAATATATGACTTGGTTGGACAATAAGATTGCTTATAATCTAGAAAAAGATAAACTCGTATTTTTTGAAGATGCAAAAGATGATACAATGATCGTTTCAATAGGTGATAGCGTGTACAGTTTGAAAATCAAAAACTCAATTGGAGTTTTCAATGATGAAACAATAAAATTCAAATAGACAATCAAAAAAGCAATGATTCCGATGAACCATTGCTTTTGAATTTAACCTAATAATCTTCTTGCTGTAACGAATGTTCTTTGGTAATATCTTGAGTTGATATCTGATAAGATAACTCCTGTTGATGGTGTAGAAGCGTGGATTAATTTGTTGTTACCAACGTAAATTCCAACGTGACTTATTCCGCCACCACCTGTTGCAAAGAACATCAAATCGCCTTTTTTCAAGTTTGATTTGGAAACTTTGTGTCCATAAGAAGCTTGTGCTCTTGAACTTGGGCTTATTGAAATTCCATAAGCTTGTCTGTAGAGGTAAGATGTAAGTCCTGAACAGTCAAATGATCTAGGGCCACGAGTTCCCCAAACGTAAGGCTTACCTAATTGTTTGTAAGCAAGATTTACGATTTTGTCTAATTTATTAGTTTGTTTTGGTTGTTCTTTTTTAGGTACATTTACTAATGCATCTACTTTTGGTTTTGCTTGTAGTGATTTACCAGCTAACAAATCTTTAATTCCATTTACTACGAAATTATCGATAGTGTTTTTTCCACCAAATACCATTGTGTACATGATGTTTGACTTGTTTTGTCTGAAGAAAGATTCCACAGAGTTTGATTTTTGTTCTTGTGTTTTGTAATCTTCGTTTCTTGGAACGTCCATTTTCTTAACCAAAACTATTGGGGCGTTGTATTTTTGAGCTACAGGAGATGCTGCAAGTACATCTACAAATTTTTCTCCACTAGCTACAATTGTTCTTTCAGAATTTACACCGACTTGTTTTGCAACTTTTACAGATGTTTGGTATCTGTCAGATCCTGCAATTCTAGTAACTTTTGCAAGTTTAGAAAGTTCATTTTCAACAGCTTTTGAAACTGAATTTTGTCCACCTACTATAGTGATGTCTCCCAAAAGGCCTTTTTTGCTGAAAGAATTTAAGTATTCTTTGATTGATTTTGGCACTTCATTCTTTTTAACTAAAAGAACTGGAGCGTTCTTTTTCTTAGCTAAAGAAGTTGAAGAAATAGAATCTGCAAAGTTTTCACCAGATGCGATAACTACGTTTTGTTTCTTGTTAGAAACTGGGTGAGACGTAGTAGCTGATTTTGCATTGACTTCGTATCTGTCTTTGCCTTTAACTCTGATGACTTCAATTCCCATACCGTTTAATTCGTCAACTACTTTTGAACTAATAGTTTTTTCGCCACCAGTTATGTAGACTTTTTTGACACCTTTCAAAGCTTCTTTTGTCAAGTTGTCTAGTTTGTTGGAATCAGTGTAAAGAATAGGTGATTTACCATTTGAAATGTTTGTTGCACTGATTGAATCTGAAAATTCGTTTGAATTCACAACTACAGCAGTGTCTGCATTTTTGAATTCTTTTTCTTTGATTTTCTTAGCTGTTTCAAATCTGTTTTTTGCGTCTATTCTTTCTGTTTTTGCACTTTTTTGTGATTTGACTTCAGCTTCTTTTTTTTCTGTATTATTTTGATTTTTATTAGATATTACTTTGTTATTTTCATCTAGCTTTACTTGTATCTTAGTTGTTGTTTCAGTTTTACTTGAATTATCTAATATAGCTTTAACATTTGTTTCTGACTTGTTATTTTCATTATCTGCAAATGAAACATTTGCTCCCAAAGATAATGATACAGCCAAAGTCATTACAAGAAGTGGCTTCTTAAAATTATTCATGTATCCTCCTAATATACTTCAATGAGCTAATTTTAATTGCTCATTATTTTTGTAACCAATTTGTAACTTATTCAAATTACTCTAATAGTTTACAAGAATTTTTCATAACTTTCAAACAAATTTGACATTTATTGGTTTAATTTGCACAATGTGCTAGATTTTATGTAAAATTTGCTCAAAACTATTTACAAATTGAAAAATTTGTGAATTACTTGAAAATCACACTTCCCATAAAATAGGGAATAGTTTGTAACCAATTTGTAACTTTTAGGGAAAAAGATGAAATACGCCACTGAAAAACTTAATTATTAAAAAAATGTAACAATTACTGGTTTTTATGAAAAATCGCTTAAAATTTATTTGGTAACGACTGAAAACTGACATTGTGTCTCAAAATCATTGTAAAAAATTACATTAAAAAAGCACTGATACATCAGTGCTTAATAGTTTCTATTATAAGATGTAGATTTTGACGTTTCTAACTCCCCAGTTACGTGATTGGGCTTTAGTATCCATAACTACATCAATTTTATTTCCTTTAATAGCTCCGCCAGTGTCTTCTGCTGTAGCAAATCCGTATCCTTCTACATATACTCTAGTTCTCAAAGGAATAACTCTTGGGTCTACTGCGATAACACCGCGTCTAATTTTAGTTCCGATTGCTGTTACATTCCATCCACCGTTTTCTCTAGGATCAGAAGTGTAAGCTGTGGATCTTACTGTAAATACTCTTTTTGCTTTTGCAAGTTGAGCTTGTAATGAATCTACAGGTTTAGATTTTTCAGTTTTACTTTTTCTTAGTTCAGCTTTTTCTTTTTTGTATAATGCATCTGCTTTTGGTGCAGTTTTAAGATTTTTACCTGCTAACAAATCAGATATAGATGATGATACGAAATCGGAAATTGAATGATTTCCTTCACAAACTATAACTTGGTCTATGGATTTGTTGTTCTTGAAGAATGCTTCCATAGTTGAACTTTTGTCGTTTGAAGAATAATCTTTTGTTCTTGTTACATCGTTAGGTTTTGTCAATATTAAAGAAGCATTTAACTTAGTAGCAACAGGTGTCATTAATAATGCATCGTTGTAACCATTGCCTTCAGCTACGATTACTCTTTTTGCATTAGGGTTAACTTGTTTTGCAACTTTTATGTTAGTAGTGTATCTGTCACGACCAGCAATTCTACTTACATTATTACTAAAAGTTTTTAAGTATGATTCTACTTGTTGAGATACTGATAAGTTACCACCAACGATTGTTATACTTCCTATAGCATTGTTTCTCTTTAAAGATAATAAATAACCTTTGATAGATGTAGGAACTTCATTTTTTCTAACGAAAAGTATAGGAGCTTTTTTGTTTTGAGCTAAAATAGCAGATGATATAGCATCACTATGATTTTCGCCTGAAGTTATAAGTATATTTGTTTTTTGTTTTGTATTTGGATTATGTGTTTTTGCTGCAACCTTAGAATTAACTTCGTATCTATCGTGTCCAGCAATTCTTTCTACAATTATTCCCAAACTTTTAAGTTGTTCAACAACTGAATTGCTAACGGATTTTTCTCCACCTAAGATGTAAACTTTTTTAGGTTTGTTAGCTTTTAAGTTTGCCAAAGTTTTACTATCTAATGAAGATTGGTTAGTAAATAATATTGGAGTGTTACCTCTAGATAATGAAACAGCAGATAGTGAATCTACAAAAGTTGAGCTATTTGTCAAAATAACTGTGTTTGATTCTGAAAAATATTCATCTCTTATATTAGTAGCTGTTTCGAATTTACTTGATGAAGTGATTTTCTTCACATCGGCTCTTTTAACTGCTTTTACTTCAGCAGGTTTTTTCAAAAGTTCTTTTGAATCTTCAAAGTCTTCTTTCAAATCTTCCTTACTAGTTTCTTCTTTATCTTCTTTTTCAGTATTTTCAGTATTAACTTTTTCAGTTTGTTGTGCATCATTGGATTTGATGGAATCCTCTGTATTCACATTTTCTTGATCTTTAATTGTATTTTGCAAATTTGTAGTGTAATTTAAAGCGTCATGTTTTACTTCTTCTACAAGCTTTGTATTGTCAACATCAGCAAATGAAGAAGTTGCATTTAAAGCAGAAAAGGTAAACATTAATCCCATCACTAACAATGGTTTTTTTATATTGTTCATTTTTCCTCCTAATTTTACGATTAAAAGTTTTTAATCTGCAAATTTAATATAATATATTGTAACACATTTGTAACTTGTTGTAACTTTTTTGTAATAAATTAGGTTAAAAAAACGTTAAATATTACAAAAACGTAACAATTAAGTTGTGATTTCGTCATTTATTATCGAAGATTGTTTGCTTATATACAGATTAGATAATAAAATATAATAAGGAGGGAACTTATGAAAACAGTAAAATTAAGTGCGGTTGTTAAAAAATTAGATTTGCACGTTGTAAGGACAAGTTCTGATTACGAAACAATTGAGATTACAAATTCTGAAATAAATAGACCAGGATTACAATTATCTGGTTTCTTGGAAGAATTTCCATTTAGAAGAATTCAGTTGTTCGGTAAGGCTGAACTTGCATATTATATGGCGATGGATATGGAGCTTAGAAAAGAAAGAGTAAGAGCAATGATGGAATATGATATTCCTTGTATTGTTTTTTCACATTATGCTCAAATTCCTGATGAAGTTAGGCAATTAGCTGAAGAATACGATAAAACTCTACTAATTTCAGATAGAACAACTACCAGACTTATCTCAGCATTGGATGAAGTATTGGAATATTTTCTTAGTGAGGAAGATACAATCCACGCTTCTCTGTTGGATGTTTTTGGTATGGGTGTTTTGTTGATGGGAGACAGTTCTGTAGGAAAAAGCGAGACTGCTTTAGATTTGGTTACTAGAGGTCACAGACTTGTTGCAGATGATGTGGTTGAAATTAGAAAAATCGAAAAAGGATTGTTGGCACAAGCTCCTCTTAACATTAGACATTATTTGGAAGTTAGGGGTCTTGGAATTTTAGATATTCAAAGGTTATACGGTACAGGTTCTGTAAGATTAACTACGTTTATCGATTTGGTTATAAAGCTAGAAAAATGGCAAGACGATAAAGAATACGACAGAATCGGACTTGACGATCACACTACTGAACTTTTGGGGGTTGAACTTCCATATCTTGAAGTTCCTGTAAAACCAGGTAGAAATATTGCAATGATTGTTGAGGTTGCAGTTAGAAATCAAAGGCAAAAACTTTTGGGTTATAATGCGGCACAAGAGTTAAATAATAAGTTAATTGCAAATATGAAAAAAGATACTGAAGAACACAGAAAGCAGTTAAAAAATAACAAAAATTAATTTCACAATAAAATTTTTTGATGAAGTTTGTTATTCTTGCAATGAGAATTTTATTGAGTTATAATAACTCATAGAGCGGAGTTCGTCCGTTTTAAATTAAACAATTTATTTATTTATATATAGGGGGTTAAATAAATGGCAAAACACATGAAAACCATGGATGGAAATACAGCCGCTGCTCACGTAGCTTATGCATTTTCAGATGTGGCAACTATTTATCCAATTACTCCATCATCACCAATGCCTGAAGCAATTGATGTATGGGCAGCAGATGGACGTAAGAACTTATTCGGTGAAACTGTACAAGTAACTGAATTACAATCAGAAGGTGGAGCAGCTGGTTCAGTACACGGGGCTTTAGTTGCAGGGGCTTTGGCATCTACATTCACAGCATCACAAGGTTTATTGTTGATGGTTCCAAATATGTACAAGATTGCCGGAGAAAACTTACCTGGCGTATTCCACGTATCAGCAAGAGCTTTAGCATCACATGCGCTTAGCATTTTTGGTGACCACCAAGACGTTATGGCAGCAAGACAAACTGGTTTTGCATTGTTATGTTCAGGTTCAGTACAAGAAGTTATGGATTTAGCAGCAGTAGCTCACCTTTCTTCTATTAAAGGTAAAGTTCCATTCTTACATTTCTTCGATGGTTTCAGAACAAGTCACGAAATTCAAAAAATCGAAGTTATGGATTATGAAGATTTGGCAAAGATTGTTGATTGGGAAGCTATTGATGAATTCAGAAGAAATGCTTTAAATCCAGAAAACCCTAAGACTATGGGTACAGCTGAAAATCCAGACGTTTATTTCCAAGGTATGGAAGCATCTAATACATACTATGAAGATATCGTTGGTATCACTGAAAACTATATCAATGAAATTAACAAGATTACAGGCAGAAACTACGGATTATTCAACTACTATGGTGCTGAAGATGCTGAAAATATTATAGTAGCTATGGGTTCAGTAACTGAAACTATTGAAGAAACTGTTGATTATTTAGTGTCTAAAGGAGAAAAAGTCGGAGTATTAAAAGTTCACTTATACAGACCATTCTCTAAAGAACATTTCTTAAATGCTATTCCAAAAACAGTTAAGAAGATTGCAGTTTTAGATAGAACTAAAGAAAAAGGTTCATTAGGAGAACCTCTATATCTTGACGTTAGAGATTGTTTCTACGATCATGAAAATAAACCAGTTATCGTTGGTGGTATCTACGGTTTAGGTTCAAAAGATACAACTCCAACTCACATTAACACAGTTTACGAAAACTTAAAACAAGATCAACCAAGAACACAATTTACTATCGGTATAGTAGATGATGTTACTCACAGATCATTAGAAGTAAAAGAAACTATAAACACTTCACCTGAAGGAACTATAAGATGTAAGTTCTGGGGATTTGGTTCTGACGGTACAGTAGGTGCTAACAAATCAGCTATCAAGATTATAGGTGATGGTACTGACATGTACGCTCAAGGTTACTTCGATTATGACTCTAAAAAATCTGGTGGGGTTACAATGTCTCACTTAAGATTTGGTAACAACCCAATTCACTCAACTTACCTTTTAGATGAATCAGATTTCATTTCTTGTTCAAAACAAGCTTATGTATATCAATACGATTTATTAAGAGGTTTAAGAAAAGGTGGTACATTCTTACTAAACTGTATCTGGAATGAAGATGAATTAGACACTCACCTTCCAGGCAAATTAAAGAAATATATCGCTGAAAACGACATTAAATTCTACACTATCAACGCTTCTAAGATTGCAGCAGAAGTAGGATTAGGTGGAAGAACTAACATGATTATGCAAGCTGCATTCTTCAAATTATCTAAAGTATTACCTATAGATGAAGCTATTAAGAAATTAAAAGAATCTATAGTTGCTAACTACGGTAGAAAAGGTGAAGACATTGTAAACATGAACTACGCTGCAGTAGATCAAGGTATCGATCAACTTGTAGAAATCAATGTTCCAGCTGAATGGAAAAATGCTGAAGAAGACGTTGAAAAAGACGCTAACCTTCCAGAATTCGTAAAAGAAGTTGCAAGTGTAATGAACGCACAACAAGGTAATGATTTACCAGTATCTGCATTCAAAGACAGAGCAAATGGTGAATTCCCAATGGGAACTTCAGCTTACGAAAAGAGATGTATCGCTCTTAACGTTCCAGAATGGCAAATGGATAAATGTATCCAATGTAACCAATGTGCTTATGTATGTCCACACGCAGTTATCAGACCATTCTTATTAAACGAAGAAGATAGAAAGAACGCTCCTGAAACTTTCGAAAGCAAAAAAGCAGTTGGTAAAGGATTTGAAGATTTAACATTCAGAATCCAAGTTTCACCAGCAGACTGTACAGGTTGCGGTAACTGTGCTGATGTATGTCCAGCAAAAGAAAAAGCATTAATCATGAAACCTTTCGAAGAACAACATCTTGCACAAAAAGACAATTGGACTTACGCTGTAGAAAAAGTTGGATACAAAGAAGACTTAATGCCAGCAGAAAAAACAGTTAAAGGTTCACAATTCCAACAACCATTATTTGAATTCTCTGGAGCATGTGCTGGTTGTGGAGAAACTCCATACGCTAAATTAATCACTCAATTATACGGTGATAGAATGCTTATAGCTAACGCTACAGGTTGTTCATCAATCTGGGGTGCAAGTGCTCCTTCAACTCCTTACTGCACAAACGCTGAAGGTAAAGGACCAGCTTGGGCTAACTCATTATTCGAAGACAATGCTGAATACGGATATGGTATGCACTTAGCTATCAAGAAGATTAGATTACAATTAAAAGAAAAAATGCAAGCATTCTTAGACTTGAACATTGAAAGTCCATTGAATACACCATTCAAAAAATTCGTTGAAAACATGGACGATGTAGCTACATCGAAAGCATGTGCAGCAGAAATCTTACAACACTTAGATGACAATACAAACAACGAAGAAGCTGAAGAATTATTGAAATATATAAGAACAGACAGAGACTTCTTAATTAAGAAATCTGTATGGATCTTCGGTGGAGACGGTTGGGCTTACGATATCGGATACGGCGGATTGGATCACGTATTAGCATCAGGTGAAAACATCAACGTTATGGTATTCGATACAGAAGTTTACTCAAACACTGGTGGACAAGCTTCTAAGTCAACTCCAACAGCTGCTGTAGCACAATTTGCTGCAAGTGGTAAGAAAGTTAGAAAGAAAGATTTAGGCTTGATGGCATCAACTTACGGATACGTATACGTAGCACAAATCGCTATGGGTGCTAACCAAAATCAAACATTAAAAGCTATTAGAGAAGCAGAAGAATATGATGGACCATCATTAATCATCGCTTACTCACCATGTATCAACCACGGTATTAAAGCTGGTATGGGTAAGAGCCAACGTCAAGAAAAATTAGCTGTAGAAGCTGGTTACTGGCACTTATACAGATTCGATCCAACTCTTGCAGAAGAAGGAAAGAATCCATTCCAATTAGACTCTAAAGAACCAACTGGATCATTCCAAGACTTCATCAGAGGAGAAGTAAGATACTTGTCATTACAAAAATCATTCCCTGAACAAGCTGAAGAATTATTCCAAGAAGCTGAAAGAGATGCTAAGGAAAGATACAACACTTACAAGAGAATGGCAGAAATGGATTATTCTAACTCAGTAGAAGATACAGATGCAGCAGAAAAAGAAGAAAACCTTGATAAAGAAGGTAAGAAAGTTGAATCTGTAGAAAAAGCTAAGGAAGAAGAAGGCGCAAAGAAAGAAGACGTCGTAAATCCAAATTCTACAAATAGATAATATAACGAAAACACTGTGAGAAAATCTCGCAGTGTTTTTTATTGCAAGTTTTTAACAATTTGAAAAATCATTTATAGATTTTTTCTATAAATGATTAAAAAGTTTATAACGTTGATTTTTCAATGATAAAACGAATAAAAAAATCAATAAATTTTCTAATTTGTTAAAATTCGAATGAAATTGGTAGGATTTATAGAAAGTTTCAATAAATGAAGAATTTTTAACAATATTTCTGGTTTTATTAGAGAATTAGTGATATCATATAAATGAAATATAAACTTTAGGAGGGTTTTATGAATTTTTACGAAGAATCAAGAAAATTTGCATTGGAACATGTAGAACCATATGCAAAGAGATCAGATGAAGAAGGTAGATTTCCTGTAGAATCATTTGAAGAAATGGGAAAAGCTGGTTACTTCAAATTACTTATTCCAGAAGAAATGGGTGGTTTAGGAAAGACTGCTGTTGAACACCAACAAGCTGTTTTAGCATTCGCTGAAAGCAACCCAACTGCTGGTCTTTGCTACATGATGCACAACGTTGCTTTAATGACTGTTCTTACTAATGGTAATGAAGAATTAAAGAAAAAAGTTGTTAAAGACATAGTTGAAAACAACAAATTTATGGCTTTAGCATATTCTGAATTCGGAACTGGTACTCACTTCTACATTCCAGAAATCAAAGTTACTAAAGACGGTGGAAAATTCGTTTTCAACGGAACAAAATCAATGGTAACAAGTGCAACTCATGCAAGCTATTACTTAATTTTAACTCCATCAACTGAAAAAGAAGGAGACATCAACAACTGGTTAATTCCATTGGAATCTGAAGGTTTAGAATTCAAGATGAGTCATTGGAAAGGTATTGGTATGAAAGGTAATGTTTCATGTCCAATGACTATGAATGATGTTAAATTAGACGAAGTTAACAGAATCGGCGAAGAAGGTTCAGGTGTTGACCAAGTATTTAACGTAGTTGCCCCATATTTCATTTTAGGTTTAGCTAGTGTATACACTGGATTGAACTTAAGATTATCAAAAGTTACTAATGATTACGCATTGAAGAGAAAATACCCTTCAGGACAATGTTTAGCTAACATTGAAACAGTACAAGTTCACTTAGGTAAGATTTATTCAAATGGTATGAGTGCAAAAGCTCTTACAGAATTAGCAGCTAGATCTTTAGTTGATGGTGAAGAAGATGCAGTATGTAAGATTATTGCAGCAAGAGTTTGTGCTATCGAAAATGCAATTGAATCTTCAACACTTGCAATGAGAGTAGGTGGAGGTAAGACTTACAACTGCGCATCCGAAATCCAAAGATTAATGAGAGATGCTTACGCTGGACAAATTATGGCTCCATCACTAGACGTTCTTAACGTTTGGTTAGGAAAAGCTATAACAGGTCAACCACTTTTATAGGAGACTTAATGGGAATTTACGAACAAGCAAAAAAATTTGCAAAAAAATATTTAGAAGAAGAAGGAAAAAAATCTGACAAGGATTGCACTTTCCCAAAAGAAGCATTTGAAAAAATGGGAGAAGAAGGATTTTTAAAACTTTTGATTCCTGAAGAAATGGGCGGACTTGGCAAAGGAGCAAAAGAACATCAAGAAGTTACAATGGCATTTGCTGAATACAATCCATCTGCAGCATTATGCTATATGATGCATAATGTTGGAATCAGTGGAGTGTTGGATTATGGTCAAAAAACTTTAATTGATAAAATAGTAAAAGATGTCGTTGAAAATAATAAATTTATGGCATTGGCTGATTCAGAATTTGGTAGTGGAACACATTTTGGTAATCCAGAAATGACCTGTACTAAAAATGGAGACGACTATGTGTTCAAGGGTACTAAATCAATGGTAACAAGTGCAACTTATGCAAGTTATTATCAATATAACAGTAAATCAGCTGAATTTGAAGGTAAAACGACATATTGGGTTGTTCCATTGGAATCTGAAGGTTTGAGTTTCAATATGGAATATTGGGATGGAGTTGGAATGAGAGGAAATGTTTCTTGTCCAATGAAATTTGACAATGTTAAGTTGACATCTGATTACAGACTAGGGGAAGAAGGCGGAGCAGATGAAGTCGCAAGTGTTGTAACAAAGATGTTTTTACTTGGACTTGCTAGTGTATATGCTGGTTTAAATATTAGAATATCAAACATTACTAATAAATACGCTACAAGTAGAAAATATCCAAATGGAAAATGCTTAGCAGATATTGAAATTGTTCAAATGTATTTGTCTAAGATATATTCAATGGCACAAAGCGCAAGAACACTATCAGAAGATGCAGCAGAAGCTATAGTTAATAATAGCGAAGATATGCTTAAAAAAATTATTGCAGCAAGAGTGACTTCAATTGAAAATTCAATGAACTCAGCTACACTTGCAATGAGAATTGGCGGCGGAATCACTTATAATAAGAAGACTGAAATAGAAAAGTTGATGAGAGATGCCTACGCTGGACAAATTATGGCACCATCATTGGATGTTCTCCATGTAATGTTAGGTGGTATTTTAGCGACAGAAAACAAGTAAATAGAACACAAATGTCAATAAAAAGGTAGGAATTATGGATATTTACGAACAAGCAAAAGAGTTTGCGAAAAATTATTTAGAAACGGCTGGGAAAAATTCAGACGTGGATTGTTCATTTCCAAAAGAAGCATTTGAAAAAATGGGAGAAGAAGGTTTTTTAAAACTTTTGGTTCCAGAAGAAATGGGTGGACTTGGCAAAGGAGCGAAGGAACACCAAAAAGTAATTATGGCTTTTGCTGAGTATAATCCGTCAGCTGCATTATGTTATATGATGCATAATGTAGCATTGAATGC
This sequence comes from Finegoldia sp. P3-F-LR, assembly GCF_052932165.1. NCBI lineage: Bacteria > Bacillati > Bacillota > Tissierellia > Tissierellales > Peptoniphilaceae > Finegoldia > Finegoldia sp. P3-F-LR. The sequence continues at coordinate 55,323 of NZ_JBRFJE010000005.1, forward strand.
TGTAATTAAATGTGGACAAAAAGATTTGTATGAAAAAGTTGTGGATGATGTAGTCAATCACAATAAGTATTTGGCATTGGCTAATTCTGAATTTGGAACAGGAACTCACTTTGGTAATCCAGAAACAACTTGCATAAAAGATGAAAATTATTTTGTATTTAACGGAACAAAGTCAATGGTAACTACTGCTACGTTCGCTAGTTATTATTTGTTCTTGAGTAAATCATGTGATTTTGAAGGTAAGACTACTTATTGGACAGTTCCTTTGGAATCTGAAGGATTGAGTTTCAATATGAAATATTGGGATGGAGTTGGAATGAGAGGAAATGTTTCATGTCCAATGAAACTCGAAGATGTTAAGTTAACAGACATGAATAGATTAGGAGTGGAAGGAGAAGGTCCTGAAGTTTCTAAAATAGTTACTAAGTTTTTCCTATTAGGTCTAGCTAGCGTATATTCTGGCTTAAATATTAGACTATCAAAAATCACAACAAATCATGCAAAAAATAGAAAGTATCCAGATGGAAGATGTTTAGCAGATATAGAAATTGTTCAAATGTATTTGTCCAAGATCTACTCGAAAGCACAAAGTTCAAGAACATTAGCAGAAGATGCAGCTGAAGCATTAGATAGAAATGATGAAGATGCTTTACAAAAAATAATAGCTTCCAGAGTTATTGCAATTGAACATGCGATGGAATCCTCAACTCTTGCAATGAGAGTGGGTGGAGGAATTAGTTACAATAGAAAGACTGAAATTGAAAAATTGATGAGAGATGCTTACGCTGGACAAATTATGGCACCATCTTTAGATGTGTTGCATGTTATGTTAGGACAATCTTTATCAAGTAAATAAAATAGGAGGAATTAAATGAAAAAATTAAAAATAGGTGCAGTTATTTACGCTCCAAGAGTTACAGTAATATGGGAAATGATTGAAGAATTTTTCAAGGAAAATGGAGCAGAAATCGAAGGAGTATTCTTCAAAGACTACAAACTACAAGTAGATGCTTTAATGAATGGAGAAATTGATGGAGCATGGAATTCCCCATTAGCACATTTAGACGCTCATTTGAGATCTGACGGAAAAGATAAGATCGGATGTATGAGAGATACTGATAGAGATAAGAAAACTTATCTAGTAGTTAAAAAGGGAAATTTTGATAAAGTTTCTGATTTAAAAGGAAAAACAATAGGATTTGGAGCTATTGATTCTCCACAAGCAAGACTTATTCCTATAAACTATTTACATCAAAATGGTTTAGAATATGGTAAAGATTACACTGAAAAAAGATTTGATATCGGTGTTGGCTTACATGGAGACCACGTTGGTGGAGAAAAAGACAGCATGATTGCTATGGTTAATGGAGAAGTTGATGCATCATTCTGTTTAAGTACAAATTATGATGCTTGGATTAGTGATGGTACACTAGACAAAAACGAAGTTGAAGTTTTAGATAAAACTGATAACTTTGACCATTGTATATTTACATTCAATCCTGAAGTTTCTGATGAAGACATCAAAGCATTTGATGACATTATGTTCAAGATGGATTACAACAACGAAAAAGAAAAAGAAATCATGGATCTTGAAGGATTAAAACAATGGATTCCTGGTAGAAGAGAAGGTTTCAAACAAATTACTGAAGCTAATGAATATTTAGGAAATTTCTTAAAGGAATTCAATAGTGAACAATAAATTATTCAATACCTCTTTGATAGGATCTATGCCAAGAGGAGACGAAATAATGAAAGCTCGTAGGATGTTAAAGGCTAATATGATTAGCCTTTCTGACTACGAACAATTGGTATATGATAAGACTAAAGAAGTTATAAAATTACAAGAAGATTTGGATATCGATGTAATCACAAGTGGAGAAATAGAAAGAGACAATTACGTATCTTTTATTTCTGAAAAACTAGGTGGAGTAACTCAAATGAGTATGGCCGAAATGCTAGATTACGTCGATGATAAAAGAGAGTTCGAAAATATTTTGACGACATTGGATGTTCCTGCTACATCTATTAAGAACGCTATTTGTACTGGCAAATTGGAATATAAAGGAGACATTGTATCAGAAGAATTAAAACTTTTGAAATCATTAACTGATAAGCCTGTTAAGATTACAATGCCTGGTCCTTACTTGGTTACAAGAAGTATGTGGCTTGCAAATGTTAGTTCCAAATATTACGACAGTAAGGAAGATTTGGGAGAAGATGTAATTGATATCTACAGAAAAGAAATCAAAAATCTTCAAGAAATCGGAGTAGATGTAATTCAATTTGATGAACCAGTTCTTACAGAAATTGTGTTCACTGAAGGTAAACCAAGAACATTTATGTGTGCATCTTTGTCTACTAGAAAAGATCCAACTGAAGAGTTAAAGTTTGCCACACATTTGATAAAAAGCGTGATGGATAGTGTCGATAGGGACAAATCTATTTGTTCACTTCACGTGTGTCGTGGTAATTGGAGTAAAAACGAAAGTATTTTATTGACAGGCCCTTATACTCCGCTTTTAGATTTGTTTGCAGATATCAATGCTGATTTATTGGCGTTAGAATTTTCTACTCCAAGAGCTGGGGAATTAAAAGCATTACTAGCTGATGAAAGAATCAATAACAAAGTGATTTTGGGACTTGGAGTGTTAAATCCAAGATTGGATGATAAGGAAGATACAGATGGAATTTACAAAAGAGCCAAGGAAGCTCTTACATTTATCGACAAGGATAAATTATGGCTAAACCCAGACTGTGGATTTGCTACATTCTCCAATAGACCAGTAAATGAATACGACCACATAAGAGAAAAACTACAATCGATGATTGATGCTAGAAATAAATTGAGGAAAGAATATGAATGATGATATAAATTCATTCCAAAAGAGTTTCAGAGCTATTGTATCCGATGATTTGGTCAAAGTTTACAACGAAAAATCATGTATTCCTGTGGACTCATCTATTTCATTTGATTCAGAAAAAGAAGAATTTACATCAATTGATTTTTTCGTAAGCTCCATCGTTTCAGAGTTGATTTTGACTATGATGAGAGTTGCAAAGAAAAGAAACACTATATTACAAGATATCGAAGCTAAGGTGAACTTAGATATCGACAATCCGATGTATCTGTTAAATGTTATAGGTTTTGAAGATAAGAGTATTATCAACAAAATCAATATTGACATTTATTTCTTCTCATTTTATGAAGGAGAAGAATTGCAAGAGTTTTTGGATGAAGTTTTGGATAGAACTTTGATTTACAATTCTATAAAAGATTTGGTAAATGTTAATTTTAAAACTGTTTTATAACTTGTAAATTATTTTATTTGTGATATAATATTAGGAAATATTTAAAAATATTAAATTCAATAGATAAGATAGTAGTATAAATGAAACTTCAAGAGAGGAAATGGTTGGTGCGAATTTCTAAGAGAAGTTTATATGAATGGGGTTATCTGAATTTTGAATGAAAAATAGTAGTTCAAAAAGTGATTCTCACTTTACAGGGATAGGATATGGAAGTATCTGAAAGAGATGTGTGCATTTTTGCACATAAATTAGGATGGTAACGCGAGTTTTGACACTTGTTCCTTTTGGGGAACAGGTGTTTTTTTATTATAAAGGCAGGTGAGTGTAATGAAATGAACTTATGAAATGATTTTAGAAGAGAAAAATTTTATGAAAAAGAAAGGAAGATATTATGGATTCAAAAAAATTAACAGTAAGTTCGATATTTTTAAGTGTAGGATTATTGCTTCATTACGTTACACCTGCGTTGTTCATGGGAGTAAAACCAGATTTTTTGTTAGTAATGATGTTTTTGGCAATATTATTTATGGATAATGTAAAAGAAGCTTTTGTGTTGAGTTTGTTTGCAGGGGCAATTGCAGCTTTTACAACAAGTTTCCCAATGGGACAGCTTCCAAACATAATTGATAAATTAGTTTCAGGAATTATTGTATTTTATTTGTTCAAATTGATGGGAAAAACCAGCAGAAAATCCAATCTCATATTTGCGATAGGAACTTTGACAAGTGGATTTGTATTTTTATCTCTTGCAATTCCAATGGGAATGGGTACAGAAAATTTTGTAGAGCTACTACCATCAATGTTTGTTGCAGTGTGTTTACCAACTTCAGTTTTGAATACAATTGTGGGAATTTTCTTCAAAAAAATAATTTATCGCACAAATTACATCAAAATCAACGCTCAATAATGCTATTTATCTAAAATTAGTATATACTAGTAATATAGATAAAAAAGAGGTGATTTTATGAAATACGCAGAAGAAGGCGTGCAATATCATTTGAATATTAAAAATGGAGATGTAGGGAAGTATGTAATCCTTCCAGGAGATCCAAAAAGATGCGAAAAAATTGCAAAGTATTTTGACGATGCAAAATTAGTAGCAGATCATAGAGAATATGTAACATACACTGGAACTATAAATGGAGAAAAAGTTTCTGTAACAAGCACTGGAATCGGTGGTGCTTCTGCAGCAATAGCAATGGAAGAACTTGTCAAAGCAGGTGCAGATACTTTCATAAGAGTTGGAACTTGTGGGGGAATTCAAGAAGATGTAAAAAGTTCTGATGTGGTTATAGCAAATTCAGCTATAAGAGCTGAAGGAACGAGTAAAGAATACGCTCCGATAGAATTTCCTGCAGTTGCAAACTTAGATGTGACAAATTCATTGGTAAAAGCTTCAAAAGATTTGGGGCACAATTACCACGTTGGAGTTGTTCAATGCAAAGACAGCTTCTATGGACAACACGAGCCAGAAAAAATGCCTGTGTCATACGATTTATTAAACAAATGGGAAGCTTGGAAAAGGCTTGGCACATTGGCAAGTGAGATGGAATCGGCAGCTCTTTTTGTAGTTGCAAATTATCTTCGAGTAAGATGTGGATCTTGTTTTTTGGTTGTAGCAAACCAAGAACGTGAGAAAAAACACTTAGACAATCCTGTGTGTCATGATACTGATGTAGCCATTAAAGTTGCAATTGAAGCAATAAAAAACTTGATAGAGAAAGATAAACAAGAATAAATGGTGGAAATTTAATTTTAAATTTTGACAATTTATATGTAGGGTGATATAATAAAAACAGTTAATAACGTTTTCATTTTATCCATTAAATGGGTATCTCCTTATGTTAAAAAAACAAAACTAGGTCACATAACCTAGTTTTGTTTTTTTATTTCATCTTGAAGTTTTTCTAATTGTTGATAAATTTCATCATCTATAGTAACAATATTTTCAGTAGATTGTTTTCTTTTCCTTAGCTTAGATCTTCTGAGGTTTTCTTTTAAAGTTAGATAATTTTTCCAAAGTTCATTGGCACTAATTCTGATACCTCCACGCGATAAAATAATTCTTTGAATCATTCCATCGTTACTAGCCACATACATTTTGTCGTGCTTTTTCATATCGTTGACTTTTCTTTCAATGTATCGGTCAGCAGATTCGTGTTCCTTTGTATAAACCACCGTCAAATTATCGCGTTTTTCTTCGATGCTCATTCCACCTTTTACAAGATACGCATCAAAAACCACATAAACTTGTTCGCCGCTTAGATTTTGATATTCTTTCATTATATCAATGAGCTCTTCACGGGCACTGTCCAAGTCCACGTCATTTGATAATTTGTACAAATTCGGCCAAGCGTTAATTATATTATAACCATCGACATAAAGATAAATCTGTTTATTTTTCATACCTTTGGCGTATGATTTCATAAATTAGAATACTCGCAGCATTTGATGCATTGAGTGATTCTGTTTTTCCATACATAGGGATTTTAATTAACTGATCACAGTTTTCTCTGACTAATCTCGAAATACCCTTGCCCTCGTTTCCAATTACAAGACCAATAGGTCCTTTCAAGTTAGCTTGTGTGTGAGTTTGTGAAGCTTCTCCACAGGCTCCGTAAATCCAAATGTTATGTTCTTTTAAATAATTAATTGTCGTGGTTATATTGGTTACACGTGCGATTTTGATATTAAAAACAGCTCCTGCACTTGTTTTAATTGCAGTTGCATTTACTTCACATGCGCGATGTTTTGGAATTATAACTCCGTGGCATCCAGCAACTTCTGCAGTCCTGATGATGGATCCCAAATTGTGAGGATCTGTGATTTCGTCCAAAATTATCAAAAAAGGATCTTCATTTATTTTTTTGGCGTAAATTATCATTTCATCAACGCTTGAATAACCAAAACTTGGCATTTTTGCCATAACGCCTTGATGAGCAGTGTTCTCTGCGAATTTTTCGATGTATTTTTTATCGACGTATTCGACTTTTATTCCCATATCGTAAGCTTTTTTTTCTATTTTTTTAATAAATCCTTTTAATTCGCCTTTTTGTATGTATATATTGGTTACTCCCATATCCATTTCCAAAGCTTCCATAACAGGATTTCTACCGACTAAATATTGCATTTATTCTCCTTATTCTTATCATTTTAATGTTATAATCTTATTAGATTATACAATATAAAGCAATTTCTTACAATTAATAGGGGGAACAAATGGGAAACGAAATAATGATGCAAGCTTTTGAATGGTACTTGCCAGACGATGGAAATTATTATAAAAATTTGACGAAAGAAGCGAAGAATTTAAAAGAAAAAGGGATTGATTCGTTGTGGCTTGCTCCAATGTTTAAAGCGACAGGGACAAATGATGTTGGCTATGGTGTGTATGATTTGTACGATTTGGGAGAATTTGATCAGAAAGGATCTGTTTGCACAAAATACGGAACTGTAGAAGAATTGAAAAAATTAATTGAAGTTTTGCACGAAAATGATATAAAAGTTTACGCAGATGTAATTCTTAATCACAAAGCTGGAGCTGATTTCTCAGAAACTTTTAAGGCTTATGAAGTGGATCCTAACAACAGGATGAAAAGAATCACTGATGCTTATGATATTGAGGGATGGACTGGCTTTGATTTCAAGGGTAGGAATGGAAAATATTCTGAGTTCGTGTGGCATTTTCAACATTTTAATGGAGTTGACTTTGATAACAAACAACAAAAGAAAGGAATCTTTGAAATCGCTGGAGAAAACAAAGGATTTAGCGAGAATGTTTCCAACGAAAAAGGAAATTTCGATTATTTGATGTTTGCAGATATTGACCACAAAAATCCTGATGTTAAAGCTGAGCTTTTTAGATGGGGAGAATGGTTTGTGAATTATATTAATGTGGACGGCTTCAGATACGACGCGCTTAAACACATTGACGATGAATTTATAATTGAATTCACAAAGCATATACAAAAGGTTGCAAATCGCGATTTTTATTTTTTCGGTGAATATTGGTTACAAGATAAGGACAACACTAATCATTATTTGTACGATACGAAATACGATGTGGATTTGTTCGATGTGGCACTTCATTTTAATATGTATTCTGCATCGAAAATGGGCGATAAATTTGATATGAGAAAAATTTTCGACAATACTTTGGTAAAAGAACATCCGGCAATTGCGGTTACATTCGTGGATAATCACGACAGCGAACCTGGTCAATCGTTGGAATCATTTGTAGAACCTTGGTTCAAAAAGATTGCGTACGGTTTGATTTTACTAAGAAAAGATGGATATCCTTGCGTGTTTTACGGTGATTATTGTAAAATAGGTGGAGAATTTAATATCGAAGGGCAAAAGGATATTATAGACAATTTGATGTACATCAGAAAACACTACGCATTTGGAGAACAGACAGATTATATGGAAAGTGAAAATTTGATAGGTTGGATTAGACACGGTGATGATTTTCACAATCCAATGGCTGTTGTAATCAGCACGGGTGACATCAACACTTTGAGAATGAATGTAGGAAAGGAAAATGCAGGTAAAAAGTATACGGAAATCACTGGAACAAATTCTAATGAAATTGTAATCGATGATGAAGGATTCGGAGATTTTGAAGTGGGAGCTGGAACTTTGAGCGTGTGGGTATGTAATGAGTAAATTTTATGCAGTAAAAATTGGGAAAAATCCGGGGATATACAATAGTTGGTCAGAGTGCCAACAACAAGTAAATGGTTTTAAGGGAGCGATTTTCAAATCTTTTAAGACAAAAGAAGAGGCAGATAATTTTATAAATGGCGAAGATAATAAAAAAGTAGCGTCAATTGATAGCTTAAATGAAAATGAGTGTGTGGCTTATGTAGATGGATCATTTAAAAAAGATACGGGAGAATATAGTTTTGGTTGTGTGTTGTTTCACAATGGTAAAATCGACAAATTCAATCAAAAATTTCCCAAATCAGAATTCTCAACGCATAGAAATGTATCGGGAGAAGTAAGTGGGTCGGTATTTGCAATTAAAAAAGCAGTCGAACTTAAAATGAACAAAATCACGATTTTTTATGATTATCAAGGGATTGAAAGCTGGGCTAATGGCGACTGGAAAACAAACAATTATTTAACCAAAAGCTACAAGAAATTTATTGACGAAATAAAGCCTCAAATCGATATTAATTTCGTCAAAGTTAAAGGTCACTCCAACGATACTTATAACGATATGGCTGATGAATTGGCAAAAGAGGCGTTGGGAATAGGGAAATAATAAAATATTAAAAAAATTAAAGTAGATTACATTTTTGCTAAGAATATCATACGGAATAAATTGTTGTGATTTCTCATCGAAGAACTACGTTAAAAAATCCAACTGTTTGAGAGCCTTGCTTGAGTTTTGGATTTTAGTAGTTCGAGATTTTGAAATCGCCAATTTATGTAGTCAGATGTTCGTGCAAAAATGATTTTCTACTTTTTGTTTATGTTATTATATTTGGAACTTTTCCCACAAAAAAACTCTCACGAATCTCGTGAGAGTAAATTATTTGAATATTATCATTAGTTGTGTAATTTTTCTTTTATCAACATTAACTACGACGAATTTCAAGTTTTCAAATTCAACCTCATCTTTTGATTTGGGCATTCTGTCCAATAATTCTATTACAAATCCTCCGATTGAATCGAATTTGTCGCTTTGAATGTCAAGGTCAAATCTTTCGTTTACTTCATCAATTCTCATTTCAGGATCGACTAAGTATTCATTGTCGCTAAGTTTAGTTACTTCTTTTTCGTTGTCGTATTCATCGTCGATTTCTCCGACAAGTTCTTCTAAGATATCTTCCATCGTTACAATTCCACTAGTTCCACCGTACTCATCGATAATTATACTGATGGAAATATTTTTAGTTCTCATTTGTTTGAACAAATCCACTACTGGAATGTATTCATAAGCATAAAATGCTGGTTTTAGGATATCTCTGACTTTAAAATCTCGGTCATCTTCGATGATTTTGTGCGCTAATTCTTTTATGTGAAGAACGCCTATAATATCGTCGATGCTGCCTTCATAGACTGGAATTCTAGAATAAGTAATATTTTTGATGATTTCCTTCAAATCACTCTCTGCATCTTCAATATCAACTGATGCCATGCTAGTTCTTGGAGTCATAATATCAACTGCTAGAGTTTCCTTTAATTCCAACGCATTTATCATGATTTCAGTTTCTTGATTTTTCAGTACGCCTTCTTCTTCACTAACTTCCACCAAAGTTTTTAGTTCTTCTTCGGTAAGTGTCGAACTATCCTCATCTTCGCCAACAAAAAGTTTGATTATCAAACGAGTTAAGAGGTTTAATACTTTTACAATTGGTTTGAAAACTAAAGTCAGAAAATAAATAAACCTTGAAAACTTTAATGCTACGGATTTGTTTTTGTATTGTGCAATTGTTTTTGGTAAAACCTCTCCAAAAATCAACACAAAAACAGTCATTACAACTGTAGATATCAAAGCTCCGTTTTGATGAAAAATATTTGTGAATAAAATTGTAGCTATAGAACTCGCTGCGATATTTACAATGTTGTTACCAATCAAAATAGTAGATATGGTAGTTTGCATATTATCGTGCAGTTTCTTCAGTAAATGTGCATTTTTGTTATCTTTTTGGTCTAATTGTCGAACTTTTATTTTGCTTACAGATGTTATCGCCGTTTCACTTGATGAAAATACGGCGGACATTGCAACCAAGAACACTAACGCAATTATTTGCGAGACACTCGAACTGTCCATTACATCACTCTCCAAACATATCGTAACATATATAAATATAGTTGTAAATAAAATATTTTGACAAAATTTTTAAATAAAAAACATAACGATTTAGAAAACTAAAAATAATTTAACAACAAACAAATCTCACAATATGGTATACTATAGATGTAGATAATACAGTAAAAAAGAAACGGTGATGAAAATGGATTTAAAAGAAAAAATTAGAGTTATAGACGGATTTCCAAAAGAAGGAATTTCATTCAAAGATATTACTACATTGTTAAACGACAAAGAAGCCTACAAATACGCAGTAGACCTTATGGTAGAAGATTTAAAAGACAAAGGAATAACTGTGATAGCAGCTCCAGAAGCTAGAGGATTCTTGTTCGGCTCAGCTGTAGCATATGCGCTTGGAGTTAGATTTGTTCCTGTTAGAAAACCTGGAAAACTTCCTGGAGAAGTGTCAGAGTATTCTTATGATTTGGAATATGGTACCGACAAATTAGAAGTACACAGAGACGCGATTTATGAAGGCGACAAAGTTGCTATAGTTGACGACTTATTGGCAACAGGTGGAACTGTGAATGCAGTAGCTAAGTTAGTTGAAAAAAACGGTGGCGAAATCACTGCTATGGAATTTTTGATTGAACTTACTGAACTTGGCGGAAGAGATGTTAACAAAAATTATTACATCAATACTTTAGTACAATACGATATCTAAATCTTATCCACATGTCATGCATGTGGATTTTTAATTGCAAAAAAAGCACAACCAAAATTTTATGGTTATGCTAAATTTACTATTTGCTTTGCATCAATAAATTGTATTTTATATCCCACAATTTTTGTGACAAATCGACGTGGAACAAATGAGGATGTTCAAATCTTTTTACTTCTTCCCATTGCTCAGCAATTTGTTCATTTTTTCTTTCGATTATTTTATCTAATGTTGGAAGCTCGTACACCAATTCTCCCTTATCAAATACTCTAACCAATAATTCTTTTGTTGTGAAGTTGGTTAATGTTTTTCTCTTCCAAGTGTGAATAGGGTGGAAGATTTCCAAATCTTTTGATTCGTCGATTTTTTCATCGTGAAGAGTTATCAAATCGGCTTCTGCTTTGCCGCTACTCTTGTCGTAAATTCTGTAAACTGTTTTGAATGCAGGAGTTGTGATTTTTTCGATATTTTCACTGATTTTAATTTTAGGAATGATTTCTCCGTTAGGTTTTTCAACTGCACATAATTTGTACACGCCACCTAAAACTGGATCTGATTTTGCAGTTATTAATCTTTCACCAACGCCAAATCCATCTAGTTTTGCTCCTTGTTCAATCAAATCAGAAATTGTGTATTCATCAAGTGAATTACTTGCCATGATTTGACAGTTTTCATATCCAGCATCATCCAACATCTTACGCGCTTGTTTTGATAAATAAGCAAGGTCACCACTGTCAATTCTAATAGACATATTTTTAATTCCACGAGGTTTCAAAACTTCGTCGAAAACCTTTATAGCATTAGGAACACCTGATTTTAAAACGTTGTAAGTGTCCACTAAAAGTGAACAAGAATTTGGGAAAATTTCGGCATATTTTTTGAATGCTTCGTATTCTGAATCAAACATCATAATCCATGAATGGGCCATTGTACCAAAAGCAGGAACATCGTAAGTGATATCTGTCAAAGTATTGCTTGTAGCAGTAGCACCGCCTATGAAAGCAGCTCTTGCACCAAGAACTGTAGCATCAACACCTTGTGCACGTCTTGCGCCAAATTCCATCACAACTCTTCCTTCAGCTGCGTGAACTATTCTATTCGTCTTAGTCGCAATCAATGATTGATGATTGATTGACAAAAGTGCAAAAGTTTCTATCAATTGTGCTTGTGGAGCAGGTCCACGAACTATCATCAAAGGTTCATTAGGAAATGCAACCGAACCTTCAGGCATTGCCCACACATCGCATTCAAATTTGAAATTTCTAAGATAATCTAAGAATTTTTCGCTGAACATATTCTTGCTCTTGAAATATTCGATGTCTTTTTCGTCAAACTTCAAATTTTGAATATATTTAACCACTTCTTCTAATCCCGCAACGATAACAAATCCTCCGTTGTCTGGAATTCTTCTAAAATACAAATCAAAATAAGCATACTCATCTTCCATATTATTTTCCAAATATCCATTCATCATTGTAAATTCGTAGAAATCAGATAACATGCTTAAATTTTCATAATTTTTCCAATCCATAATCTGCCTCCATATTTTATTATGAATATTATAATCCAAATCCAAATCCTTGACAAAGTATTTTAAATATTATACAATAACCATACCACCAGTAGGGGGGGTAGAAAGGAGAAAAAAAGGAGAAAAAATGGAAGAAATAAAATTAAAAATACAAGGCATGAGCTGTGAATCATGTGCGGCTAGAATAGAAAAAGTTTTAAGTAAATACGAATACATCGACACAGTTAACGTGAACTTACTTCAAGAATACGCATATTTGAAATTAAAAGAAGGATACGATATAGAAACTATCGTAGGCAAAATAAAAAAAGCAGGGTATGATGTTCCGGTAAAGACATCGAAGTTTGATATCGAAGGAATGAGCTGTCAGTCATGTGCATCTAGAATTGAAAAAGTTTTGAACAAAAATAATTTCAAAGATGTTAACGTGAATTTGTTGCAAAACTCACTTACGGTTAGTTTTTATGAAGGATACAAGACTAATTCTGAAGTAAAAAGATTAGTTGACAAAGCAGGATATTCTGCAGAAATAAAAACAGACAATAAAATAGCTAACGAAAAAAATATTACTGAATACGAAAAATTGAAACGTGATTTTATAATTTCTGCGATTTTTTCAATTCCTTTATTTTCAGCGATGTTTTTTCACATGGCTGGAGTTCACACGATTTTAAGTAATGGATATTTTCAATGGGCGTTGGCAACTGTGGTTCAATTCTACATTGGAAGAAGATATTATGTGAATGCATACAAATCATTGAGAGGCGGAGGAGCAAACATGGATGTTCTAATAGCATTGGGAACAAGTGCTGCCTACTTCTACTCGATTTATCACGTATTAATAGGATCTGACCAATTGTATTTTGAATCGTCTGCTGTTGTTATCACTTTGATTTTACTCGGAAAAGTTTTCGAAAAAAGAGCGAAGACTAGAACTACTGATGCTATAAGTAAATTAATGGGACTCCAAGCGAAAAAAGCGAACGTAATTAAAAATGGTGAGACGATTGAAACGGATATTGAGGATGTTATGGTTGGAGATAAAATCCTCGTAAAACCAGGTGAGAAAATCGCTGTTGATGGGATTATAATTGAAGGAAGCTCATCGATTGATGAATCTATGATTACTGGAGAATCGATGCCTGTACAAAAACAAGTTGGAGATGAATGCATTGGCTCTACGATTAATAAAAATGGATCATTTGTATTTGAAGCGAAAAAAATTGGCGAAGATACAGTTCTAAGTCAAATCGTGAAATTAGTGGAAGATGCACAATCCAACAAAGCACCAATCCAAAGACTAGCAGACAAGATTTCATCTGTTTTTGTACCCATTGTTATTGTAATCGCTGTGATTACATTCGCCATCACTTATTTTGTGACAAAACAATTCGACAGGGCGTTGTTAAATTCAGTTTCAGTTCTTGTAATAGCGTGTCCTTGTTCATTGGGACTTGCAACTCCGACAGCCATTATGGTAGGAAGTGGCAAAGGTGCAGAGCTAGGAATTTTGATAAAAAGCGCAGAAGTTTTGGAAACTGCGAACAAAATAGATGCAGTTATTTTGGACAAAACGGGAACAATAACAAATGGAAAGCCAGAAGTTGTAGATTACAAATCAGAAGATGCGGATTTCTTGAAAATTGTGTCCTCAATTGAAAAAAACTCGGAACACCCACTTGCAGATGCCGTGGTTAAAGAATATGAAAAAAATAGTTCGGATTTCTATAAAGTTGAAGATTTTGATTCGATTACCGGTAAAGGACTTTCAGCTAAAATAAATAGTGACGATTACTATATTGGCAATGAGAAATTGATGAGAGACAATAATATTGATGTCAATGTAGATATTCAAAAATATCAATCTCAAGGAAATACAGTTGTTCTTGTTGGGAAAAACGACGGATTTTACGGATATATTTTGATTGCAGATAAAATAAAAGAATCATCACCAAAAGCCGTTGCAAAATTAAAAGACAATAATATCGATGTATATATGATAACTGGTGATAGCGAAAATACTGCAAAACATATTGCAGAAAAAGCGAACATTGACCATGTTATTGCAGAATGTTTGCCAAAAGACAAATCAGACAAAGTATTAGAATTGAAAAACAAGGGCAAAAAAGTCGGAATGGTTGGAGATGGAATAAATGATGCTCCAGCGTTAGCGACAAGTGATGTTGGTTTTTCTATAGGAACTGGTACAGATGTTGCGATTGAGGCGAGTGACATCACAATTATAAATGGCGATTTAAATAAAGTTAATACTGCGATTAGATTAAGTCACAGAGTAATAAAAACAATAAAACAGAATTTGTTCTGGGCGTTTTTCTACAATGTTGTTGGTATTCCGATTGCTGCATTTGGATTTTTGAATCCAATGATAGCAGGTGCTGCAATGGCGTTCAGTTCGGTAACCGTAGTTACAAATTCGTTAAGAATCAAAAATTTTAAGGAGGAAAAATAATGAAAAAAGAATTTGAAGTATTGGATATGGTGTGCAATCATTGCGTAGAATCAGTGACAAAAGCTTGTAAATCTGTAGAAGGTGTGACAGATGTCAATGTAAATCTTGATGACAAAAAAGCGGTAGTAGAAGGAGATTTTAACGAAGCTGATATCATTAAAGCAATTGATGAAATAGGATTTGAGGCTACTGTGAAATAATGACAGAGCACAAACAAAAAGCCCTCAAAAAAATCAAAACTGTTCGTGGACAACTCGATGCGATTGTAAATATGATTGAAGAGGACAGATATTGTGTGGATATTTCCACTCAGATTTTGAGTTGTATTGGTCAATTGAAAAAAGCGAACATCGACATTTTAAACGGACATATGCGAACATGCGTTAAACATGCAATAGAAAATGATAATGCAGATGAAAAAATCGAAGAAGTAATCAACATTATTGACAAATATATCAAATAATGAAGACTTCCCCAGAGCAAATGAAAATTTGTAAGGGGAAGTTTTTTTGATATAGTGATTAGTATCGTTTGCAAAAACGTAAATTGGGTATATATAGAATAAGAAAATAAGAAATTATTTCTTAATTCATAAACAGGAGGAATTTTATGAAACTTAATTATGTAACAAAAGATATCAAATTAACTGATGATTTGAAACAAATGGCAGAATCTAAATTACACAAGTTAGATAAATATTTCCATGACGAACAACAAGCTCGTGTAGTATTCAAAAAAGAAAAAGACAAAGCGAGAGTTGAAGTCACTATGATTTTAGATAAAGGAGTTGTTTTAAGAGCGGAAGAATCCAACGAAGATATTAAAACAGCTATCGACAAAGTTGAAGACGCGTTAGCAAGACAAATAAGAAAACACAAAACAAAATTACAAAAGAGATTTACAGAAAGTAATTCAATAAGATTTGAAGCTGTTGAAGAAAACAACGACAAAGAAATACCAACAGGTGCAATCGTTAAGACAAAAGAATTTGGAATCAAACCAATGGACAAGGAAGAAGCTATCATGCAAATGGAATTAATCAATCATGATTTCTTCGTGTTCTTGGATTCAAAAACTAATAATGTAAATGTTGTTTACAAGAGAAAAGATGGCAACTACGGATTATTAGTTCCAGGATTTGAAAAATAGCAAAAATGTTCAAATTGATGATATAATAAGAGAGAAACAGGATTTCTCTCTTATTTAAGTGGAAATAATGTTAAAATCAGTTTAAGAAAAAATGCAATCAAAAATATATCAGAAAAATTTTTGAGGTTGTCATTGTAAATTATTAGGAGGCTATTATGTCAACACCACATATCGAAGCGAAAAAAGGAGACATCGCAAAAACAGTTTTATTGCCAGGAGATCCATTGAGAGCTAAATTTATTGCAGATAATTTCTTGGAAGATGTAAAACAATTCAACGCAGTTAGAAATATGTTCGGATACACTGGAAAATACAAAGGAAAAGAAATTTCTGTTATGGGAACTGGAATGGGAATTCCATCTATAGGAATTTATTCTTACGAACTTATCAACGAATACGGAGTAGAAAATCTTATTAGAATTGGTTCAGCAGGAGCTTACAGCAAAGACCTTGATTTGTACGATGTCGTAATAGCAATGGGAAGTTGTTCAGATTCCAATTTTGCTCACCAATTCGATTTGGAAGGAACTTTTTCAGCGATTTGTGATTATGATTTGTTGAGAAAAGCAGTAAATGTTGCAGAAGAAAAAAACATAGACGTTCATGTTGGAAATGTATTTTCAGCAGATATTTTCTACAACCAAAAATCTGAAGAATGGAAAAAATGGGAAAAAATGGGCGTGTTAGCAGTTGAAATGGAAAGCTACGGATTGTATTTGACAGCAAAAGCAAACAACGCAAGAGCTTTGACTATTTTGACAATTTCTGACTCATTCCATTCAGATAAGCAAACTACTCCTGAAGAAAGACAAACATCATTTACAAAAATGATGGAAATTGCATTAGAATTAGGTGAATAATATGGAATTAAATAAATATATCGACCATACTTTATTAAAAGCAGATGCAACATCAGCTGACATCAAAAAAATCTGCGATGAAGCAGTTAAATACGATTTTAAAAGCGTGTGTGTAAATTCTTGTTACACATCTTTGGTCAAAAAGTCTTTGGAAAATTCAAATGTTTTGGTGTGCACTGTTGTGGGATTTCCACTTGGAGCTATGAGCATCAAATCAAAAGCTTTTGAAGCAAAGACAGCAATCGAAGATGGTGCAGATGAAATCGACATGGTTATCAATATCGGCAAATTAAAAGAAAAAGATTATGATTATGTCGAAAAGGACATCCAAGCTGTAAGAGATGCTACAAAAGGAAAAGTTTTGAAAGTAATCATCGAAACTTGTTTATTAACTGATGAAGAAAAGAAAAAAGCTTGTGAAATCTCCGTGAAGTGCGGCGCTGATTTCGTGAAGACTTCTACAGGTTTTTCAACAGGCGGGGCAAAAGTAGAAGATGTCAAATTGATGAAAGATACTGTTGGAGACAAAGCTATGGTAAAGGCAAGTGGTGGAATTCATTCTAGAGAAGAAGCTTTATCTATGATAGAAAATGGAGCAGATAGAATCGGAGCATCAAGCGGTATTAAAATAGTAGAAGGATAATTGTAAAAGATGCTAGTTATTTAGCATCTTTTCGTTCATTTAAGGAGTAATATGTATTATAGAGATCAACATTGTCATACGGAATTTTCATTCGATAGTAAAGAAAAATTTGAGAATTATTTGAAACTTGTCAAAGGTGACATTATCACAACCGAACACTTGGATTATGGATTTACCTATAATGATGGTAGAGTTGAGGATGTGGACATTGATTATGACAAATACGTAAAAGTGATTGAAGAACACAACCAAAAAAGTTCACAAAAAATCTTAAAAGGAATAGAAATAGGATACACAACTGAGAATTTGGATAAGATAATAAAAACTGTTAATGGCAGAGATTATGACATTCAACTTCTGTCAGTTCATCAATATGGAGGCAAAGATTTTATGAATCCAAAGCCAGAAGATTATTCTCAAAGAGAGTTTCTTACAAATTATTTTGAAAAAATGCTGGAAGCTGTGAATAATTTCAAAGATTTTGATGTGTTAACACACATTGATTACGCATTAAGACTTAATAAATTGGAATCTAAAAATATGGACATTGTAGATGAATACTTGACAAAAGTTTTTGCAGAACTCATTAATGATGAAAAAGCCTTGGAGCTTAACACTAGAAGTGTGTACCAATACGACAACTTAGAGTATTACACATTTGCGCTCAAAAAATACGTAAAAATGAAGGGCAAATTATTCTCAGTTGGTAGCGATGCACACTATGAAAATTATTACAGATATCACTTTGATGATGCTTTCAAATTATTAAAAAGCGTGGATGCAAAGTATTTGGCGATGTTTGAAAATAGAAATATGACAACTATTAAAATGGAGGATATGTAATGAAAGTTTTGATTACTAATAGAATCCCTGAAGAAATTATAAAAAAATACGAAGAGAATTTTGAAGTAGATTATCACGATAGTTTGGACTTTTTGTCAAAAGAAGAATTGAAAACTAGAATAAAAGATGTCGAAGGATTAGTGTGTCCTTTGAGTGAAAAAATCGATTCAGAAATTATCGATGCAGCTAAAAATTTGAAAATAATTGCAAATTATGGCGCTGGTTTTGATAATGTTGACATTGATTACGCAAAAGAAAAAGGAATAATTGTCACAAACGCACCTGCATCTGCATCTACAAAATCAACTGCAGAATTGACTTTTGGTTTGATGATAGATCTACTCAGAAATATTACCAAGATGAATTCTGATTGTTATGACGATTCATTTGAAGGATGGAAGCCTGTGTATGGTTTGGGAGAAACATTGGAAGGGAAAACTTTGGGAATAATTGGACTTGGAAGAATTGGAACTGAAGTTATGAGAAAAGCCAAAGCTTTCGATATGAATGTGATATTCTACAATCGTAGCAAAAAAGAAGTTGATGGGGCAAAGCAAGTAGATTTAAATTATTTACTTGAAAACAGTGACGTAATAACTTTACACACAGCTTATAGCGAAAAATTACATCACTTAATAGATGCAAAAGCATTCTCAAAAATGAAAAAATCAGCATATCTTATCAACGCATCGCGTGGCAAAGTTATTAGCGAACAAGATTTGATAAATGCATTAAATAATGGAGAAATTGCTGGTTGTGCATTGGATGTGTACGAATTTGAGCCCAAAATTTCAGAAGATTTGAGAAATGCCAAGAATATTTTATTGGCGCCTCATTTGGGAAATGCAACTAAACTTGCGAGAGTTCAAATGGGAGAATTTACTTTTGATAATATTATGCAATTTAAAAAAGGAGAAATCCCTAAAAATAAAGTAAATTAGTTTATTATCGCGTTTAATTATGGTATACTAATTTAGTAAAAAAATGAAAAGGGGAATTTATGACTGATGATATAAAAGCATTGTTCCAATCAAAAGGGTTTTTTGTGTTTTTATCATTGATGTTTAAATTGTTTTTGGATTTGAGCTATTCTTATGCGATAAGTCCATTGTTTTCGTACATGGGGCTTGTGAACAATTTAAATATTTACAAATTGATAGAATCATACGCTTTGGTTGTGATAATGTGTTATACGATAAGGCATAAAGTAGAGAGAGTCAGTGATTTTTATCTGATGCTATTTTATGTTTTGATAATCATACCATGTTTAAATATATATCCTTATAAGGATTTCTCCAGATTATATATGTACATGTTGATAGCATCGTTTTATACAATTCAAATTTTCGCTAATTCACCGAAATTGAGATTATCTTTCTCGGATAAAAAAATCAACGAAAATTTCATAGTCTATGCTTTTGCACTGGTGGGAATATTGATGTTTGCCTGGATAATAATGCGAGGCGGACTAAAATATTTGAATTTCGATTTTAGAAAAGTATACGACACTAGAAGGGAAATCGCGGAAGTAATCTTCCCAGGACCATTTGCATATTTTATGAACTGGTATGGTAAAATTATCAACCCAACTTTGTTGGTGTTCTGCCTTTGGGATAGAAAAAAATTAGGAACTGTAATCACATTGATTTGCCAAGTATTTTTCTTTGGATTTACTTCACATAAGTCAATGCTATTTTATCCGGTTTTGGTAATTTTTATAGCTATCGTAAAGGGAAACAAATACACTGGAAATTTAATGACTATGGGACTAGCGGGGCTTACGTTTTTGTGTTTAGCTTTTTATTTGATAACTGATAATTGGCAACCGATAAGTGTAATTGTAAGACGTGTTTTCATGGTAACTGCAGATAATCATTTCAGATATTATGATGCATTCAAAAACATTGATTTCGTGTATTTGACAGACAAATCTTGGGTATTTGGAGGAAGATTGTATCCATATAATTATCCAATCCAAGCATTGATTTCGATGATTTATTACGGTCATCCAAATACTTGGGTAAATACTGGATTCATTGCAAATGGATACGCTAACTTTGGTTTTTACGGAATGTTAACTTATTCTGCGATAACTGGTTGGTTAATTGGAATTATGGATGAAATCTCATACAAAAAAATGCCTTTGTGGGTAGCAATAGCAATAACTATTGTTCCTGTGTTCAATCTTATTAGTGTAGATTTACTTACAGGACTTCTATATCACGGATTGATTATGAGCATAATTTTAATGTGGTTATTGAGTAAAAGAGATAAAAAAGTTAAGGAGATATAAACTTGGAAGAATTAAATTTAAAAGAAGCGTGGCAAGCAATACTTAGAAAATTGCCACACATTATAATAATAATGCTTGTGTGTGCGTTATTGACAAATGTTTTTAATAATGTTTTGGGAAAGGACTCTTACTCATCAAAAGTTTCAATAATGGTGGGAAGTCCAGAAGATTTTGAAAAAGAAGGAGCAGTTGTTTCCAAAGTAGACGCAATGATCAATACACAATTGGTTTCAAATGTTGAACAGTTGATTAAATCAAATTCTGTTTTGGATACAGTAGCAGAAAAAGTAGGAAATGGTGTTAGCTCTTCTGATTTAAGAAAAGATTTGAAAGTAAAAAGCGTTCCATCTACATCAATTATTGAAATGGAATATTCAAGTGAAAGCGCTGAACAAACTAACAAAGTATTGGAAGAATCATTAAAAGCTATTACAGATTTGACTAAAAAAACGATGAAAAAAGATAACATTCAAGTCGTTGATGCACCTAATGCTAAGAAAAAAATAAAACAACTTGTAAATAAAATGGACATAGTAATAGGATTGTTTTTGGGAATGTTAATAGGTTTAGCATATGCATTCGCTTCTTATTACAAAGATCCTAATATTTTCAGCAAAGAACAATTGCAAAACAAATTGGGACTTGAAACAGTTAGCGTACTTTCAAATGATTACAATGAAAGTTCAAATAGCGCATTGAGCTTATTGAACAGAAGAATAGATAGTTTTGATAATGTTGGTGTGTTTAGTTTTGATCAAAACACAGCAAATTTAGCCAAAGCATACAATTCAAATTTCGATAAGAAAATTACAGCTGTAAGTCCAATTTCAGAAAAGGTAGACCTTACAGATTTGACAAAAGACATTCAAAACGCAATCGTACTTTACAAGAAAGACGATTCAAGATTAGGAGAAATCAAAAACACATTGGAAGCAATAAAATCGTTGGGAATTAATCCAATTGCAGCAGTTGAAATCTCTAAATACAATGCAGAAGACAAAAAATATTTACCATATGCTTAAAGCCAAACGCATTAGAATGAAAATTCTGGTGCGTTTTTTAGTGCACATATAAAATTATTGGGTATAAAAATAATGGTGATTAAATGATAAATTCAAAACTTTTTAAAAATTTTACAGAAGAAGAATTTAAACAATTTCTTATTGAATCAAATTCGATAATAAACAAATACAACAAAAATTCTTACGTTTTTTCTCCTGGAGATATTTGCAATAAAATCTACGTTTTGAAAAGTGGAAAGCTCAGTCTTGAAAAGACGGATATTAATGGGAAAAACACTGTGGTGAATATTTTCAAAAATCATGGGGAAGTAATGGCTGAGGTGTATTCATATTTGAATAAAATCAGCGATTTTACATTAGTGTGCAACACTGATTGCGAAATTCTTGAAATTCCTGTAAGTTTTTTCGATATATCTGAAAACTCCACTCCGATTAAAAATAAAATTATGACTAATCTTATAACGATTCTTGCAGAAAAAGCATTTTTCTTAAATAGCAAGGTAAGATTGTTGTCTAGTTTTTCATTGAGGCAAAAAATCGCAACTTTTTTAATTCAAACAGAAAAAAAAGACGTATCAAACACTGGAATGACAAGACAACAAATGGCAGATTTTATGGCTACTACTAGACCTTCGTTATCAAGAGAACTGTTGAACATGGAAGATAGTGGTCTTATTGAATTAAATGGGTCTGAAATTAAAATTAAAAACAGAGAAGAATTGGAAAACTTATTGTAGTGAACAAATGTAACTTATGTTACAGAAATCCATACTTTTGATTAATTATAATTAAACCATAAGTTAGAAAAAATCAGGAGGAAAGAAAATGGAAAAAACTATTGAAAAAAAAGAGGAAATGTTTTGTTATCAATGTCAAGAAACTGCAAAAAACATTGCATGTACAAAACGAGGCGTATGTGGTAAAACATCAGATGTTGCAAACATCGAAGATTTGCTTGTTTGGGTTACAAAAGGATTAGGCGAAATCCTAACTAGAATGAGAAAAGAAAACAAAGATATCTCTAATTTACATTCTTATGTCAACAATAATTTGTTTACTACAATTACAAACGCAAACTTCCACTATGGAGATTTGTTAGAAAAAGTAAAAGAAACTATCGATTTGAACCAAAAATTAATCAAAGGCTTAGATGACAAAGAAAACTTGTCGAAGGCAGCTTTGTATAACGAAAAAGACGATGATGAATTAAAATTGAAATCACAAATTATCGGCGTATTGAATACTTTGGATGACGATAAGAGAAGTCTTAGAGAACTTATCACTTACGGATTGAAGGGAATGGCAGCCTACAATAGACACGCTAATGTTTTGGGGAAATTCGATGACAATGTCGACGAATTTATGGAAAATACTTTAGCAAAATTAATGGACGATAGTTTGTCCGTAGAAGATTTGATAGATTTAACATTACAAACTGGATCAAATGGTGCAGCAGCAATGGCTCTTTTGGATAGTGCAAATACATCTGCTTACGGAAATCCAGAAATTTCAGAAGTAAACATAGGAGTTAGAAACAATCCTGCGATTTTGATTTCAGGTCATGATTTGAAAGATATGGAAATGCTTTTGGAACAAACTCAAAACACAGGAGTAGACGTGTATACTCACAGTGAAATGTTACCTGCAAATTATTATCCAGCTTTCAAAAAATACGATAATTTCGTGGGAAATTACGGAAATTCTTGGTGGTTACAAGACAAGGAATTCGAATCATTTAATGGTCCAATCTTGATGACTACTAACTGCATAACTCCACCAAAAGATTCTTACAAAGATAGAGTATTCACAACTGGCGTTGCAGCATATCCTGGAATGAAACACATTGTAGCAGATGAAAATGGCCACAAAGATTTCTCAGAAATAATCGAACTTGCAAAAAAATGTGATTCACCAAAAGAAATCGAAAACGGTAAAATAGTCGGTGGATTTGCACATAATCAAGTTTTAGCTTTGGCAGACAAAGTTGTTGAAGCTGTTAAAAATGGAGATATTCAACAATTTGTAGTAATGGCTGGTTGTGACGGAAGACAAAAAGGTAGAAATTACTACGAAGATTTTGCTAAAGCATTGCCTGATGACACAATTATTTTAACTGCTGGTTGTGCAAAATACAGATACAACAAATTAAACTTAGGAGATATCAATGGAATTCCAAGAGTTTTAGATGCAGGTCAATGTAACGATTCTTATTCATTGGTTGTAATTGCACAAGCTTTACAAAAAGCTTTTGGTCTTGATGATATCAACGATTTGCCAATTAGCTACAACATTGCATGGTATGAACAAAAAGCAGTAATCGTACTACTTGCACTTTTGAGCTTAGGCGTTAAAAATATTCATCTTGGACCAACTCTTCCTGCATTCTTATCTCCAAATGTAGCCAATGTTTTGGTAGAAAATTTTGGAATTGCTCCAATAGGAGAAGTTGATGAAGATATGAAAAAATTTGGAATAAAAACAAAATAATTCGTGAAAATTCATTTAATTAAGAGTCCGAAAGGGCTCTTTTTTGTTTGAAAAAATCTTGTTTTAAAATCGATTGACTTCCAATTTTTAAAGATATATTATTATATAGATTGAAAAAACTTGGAGATACAAATGAAATACGAAGATTTTATTTTAAAATGTGAAGATGTAGAAATAAAAGCGTTGGAAATGAAATATTTGAGAGATTTTTATGAATACGCTATGCAAAATGAGGTGGGACCATCTGCGGGCTGGAAACCACATAAAACAATCGAACAATCCAAGAAAATTCTCAAAGATTTCATCGATTCAAAATTAGAATATGGTATTTTTCAGGAAGACAAACTGATAGGAATGATTGGAGTATACGAAGACGATTACTTGTATGAACAGCCAGAATTTGAAGATAAGACAGGCGTTGAAATTGGCTACAGTCTGAACAAAAATTATTGGAATCGTGGGATTATGACAAAGGTTGTAAAGTGTTTTGTAAATCACTTGCTAAAGGATTTGGACTACGATTATGTTTCTTGCAGTTGTTTTGTTGAGAATAAAAAGAGTGCAAGAGTTATTGAAAAATGTGGGTTCAAATTTTATGGTGAACATCTGTATGAAAACTTTGATGGAACAAATAAGCTTTGCCACTATTATTACTTAAAGAATTTGAAGGAGGGATAGATTGAATTTAGTATTAAAGAAGTGTAAGTTTTTCGGGGATAAAAATTTCTACAAAGGTGTGTTGATACTAGCAATTCCAATCATTATTCAGCAACTTATTACATCGTTTGTAAATATGTTGGACAATATTATGGTTGGACAGACTGGAACTTTTGCGATGAGTGGAGTTTCTGTTGCTAACCAATTGATTACTGTATTTAACTTGGCAATTTTTGGACTTGTGTCAGCGGCTAGTATTTTTGCGGCACAATTTGCAGGTAAGAAAGATTACAAGAATGTACAAAACTGTTTGTATTTTGATATCGTGTTATCTTTTATCGTTTCTGTGATTAGTGTGTTAATTTTCTGGGTTTTTGGCGAGAAATTATTGTATTTATTTATGAATCCAGATACGGATACTGTAAAAAATATTAATACGACTATGAAGTTTGCACTAGATTATACCAAGATAATGACTATAGGATTTATACCTTTTGCTTTTTCACAATCCATCTCATCCTCAATGAGAGTGAATGGCGAAACTAGACTTCCGATGATAACGTCGATTATTACTGTTTTAGTGAATTTTGTGTTCAACTTGGTTTTGATTTTCGGACTTTTAGGATTTCCTGCATTGGGACCAAAAGGCGCTGCGATTGCGACTGTTATTTCAAGATTTGTTGAACTTTCATTGTTTATTTATTTTGCAAACAAAAACAAACTTAGATTTACATTTTATTCTAATTTTTTCAAAAATTTCCATGTCGATACAGGGCTTTTCAAGAATATAACTGTTGCGGGAATCCCTTTGATTATCAATGAAGTTTTGTATTCTGTAGGGATTGCTGCGATTACACAATCTTATTCAACAAGAGGAATTGAAGCTTTGGCTGCGTACAATATTTCTCAGACAATTATAGGACTTTTCATCGTTTTTAATTTGGCGATGGGAGATTGTATTTCAATTATGGTAGGGAGACTTTTAGGTAGTGGAAATGTCGATGAAGCTGTGGACACAGACAGGAAATTAATTGTGTTCTCGTTGATGTTAGCACTTGTAGTTGGAATTGTGTTGATTATTTTGGCGCCACTTTTTCCAGAATTTTACAACACAACTGATGATGTAAAATCGATGGCGACAAATATGCTTAGAGTTGGTGGAGCGTTTTTGTGGATATCTGCTTTATACAATGCATCATATTTTACACTCAGAAGTGGTGGCAAAACTATTTTGACTTTGCTTTTTGATTCTGTAGGAATTGTGTTGATCTCGTATCCGATTTCGTTTTTATTGGCACAGTTTACAGATTTAAATGTCGTGTTGATGTATTTGATAATTTCTGTGATTGATTTGTACAAGGTTGTTTTGGGATTGTATTTAGTTGGAAAGAAAATTTGGGTAAAAAACTTGGCGAAATAATCGCTTTGGGTTTATTAATAAATGTTGAATTTGGCTATTTGTGATATAATAAAATAAGTTAAATTTATTTTTTATGGAGGATATTATGAGTGAAGTAAGAGTAAGATTTGCTCCAAGTCCAACAGGATTTTTGCACATTGGTGGACTTAGAACAGCTTTATATAATTATTTGTATGCTAAAAGAAATAACGGAAAATTTCTTTTGAGAATTGAAGATACTGATAGAACTAGATATGTTGATGGTGCTATCGAAAATTTATTGGAACAATTAAAATGGGCAGGGCTTGATCCGGACGAAGGAGTTGTCCTTGATGATGAAGGAAACGTAACTGAAGTTGGAGAATGTGGTCCTTATGTTCAATCTGACAGAGTAAAACAAGGTTTGTACCAAAAATATATCGATGAATTAATCGAAAAAGGTTACGCATATTATTGTTTCTGCTCAAAAGAAAGATTGGATCAAGTAAAAGCACAACAAAAAGCAGATGGTTTGATGCCAAAATATGACGGTCTTTGCAGAGGAATTAGCGTTGAAGATGCTAAGAAGAGAATTGCAAACGGAGAAGAATATGTTATTAGATTGAAACTTCCTGAAAACAAAGAAATCACTTTTAACGATGCGATTAAAGGTAAGATTACTTTCAACACTAATGATATGGACGATCAGGTTTTGATAAAATCAGACGGATTTCCAACTTATCACTTCGCAGTTGTAGTTGACGATCATTTGATGGGAATTACTCATATTGTTCGTGGTGATGAATGGATTTCTTCAACAGCAAAGCATGTGTATATGTATCAATGTTTCGGATGGGATGTTCCAGAATTCGTTCACTTACCAGTTGTTTTAAACAAATCAGGTAAGAAATTATCCAAGAGAAATGACGACGTTGCAGTCAAAGATTTCCGTACAAAAGGATATTTACCAGAAGCTATCGACAATTACCTTGCACTAGTAGGTTGGTCAAGTGAAGATAACCAAGAAATTATGTCGATGGAAGAATTGGAACATAAATTTGATTTCAGTAGAGTTTCAAAATCTGGAGGAGTTTTCGATACAGAAAAATTAAACTGGATTAACAGACATTATATAAAAGAAATAGAAAACGAAAAATTAGCAGCGATGTTAAAACCATACTTGGTTGAAGATGGTGTGATTTCTGAAGATTATCCAGATGACAAATTATTAGAAATAGCTTCATTATTCAAAGAAGAATTGGATTATTTGGCAGAAATTACTGAAAAAGTTGAATTCTTGTTCAAGGATTACGAAATGGATGATGATGCTAAGGAATTCCTAAACTACGAAAAATTAGACGAATTGATGAATGCACTAAAAGAAGAAGTCGAATCAGTTGATGAAATCGAAAAAGAATTTGCATCAGGAGTTATGAAGAGAGTTCAAAAGAAAACAGGAATCAAGGGCAAGGATTTGTGGATGACTACAAGAGCTGTAGTTACTGGAAATGTTCACGGACCGGACTTGGATTCTATCATGGTAGTTTTAGGAAAACAAGAAGTTTTAGATAGGATTAACAAAGCTTTAAATAGATAGGAGAAGATATGAAGTTATACAATACACTGACACGAAAAAAGGAAGAATTCAAACCAATAAAAGAAAAAAATGTCGGTATATACGTATGTGGTCCTACAGTTTATAATTATATTCACGTTGGAAATGCAAGACCGATTG
Source organism: Finegoldia sp. P3-F-LR (assembly GCF_052932165.1). Taxonomy (NCBI): domain Bacteria; kingdom Bacillati; phylum Bacillota; class Tissierellia; order Tissierellales; family Peptoniphilaceae; genus Finegoldia; species Finegoldia sp. P3-F-LR. Next base: position 83,181 of record NZ_JBRFJE010000005.1, read on the forward strand.
TGGTATTTGATACTTTAAGAAGATATTTTATTTACAAAGGATATAATGTTAAATTTGTAAGCAACTTCACTGATATCGACGACAAAATTATCAATAAAGCAAAAGATGAAGATATAGACTTCAGAGAAATCACCAAGAAATACATTGAAGCATATTTGGACAATGTATCGGGACTTAATTTCGATGAAGAAGACACAATTCATCCAAAAGCTACTGAATATATCGATGAAATGATTAAATTCGTGAAAACTTTGGAAGACAAAGGCGCGGCTTACAATGTCGATGGCAATGTGTACTTTGATATCACAAAAGCAAAAGACTATGGCAAATTATCCAAGAAAAATATCGATGATTTACGTGCTGGTGCGAGAATTGATGTAAATAGCGAAAAGAAAAATCCAATGGATTTTGCTTTGTGGAAAAAGAGAAAAGAAGAAAGTGAACCGGCTTGGGAAAGTCCATGGGGAATGGGAAGACCTGGTTGGCACTTGGAATGCTCTGTAATGAGTAAATCAATTTTGGGTGACACTATTGACATTCACGCTGGTGGAGAAGATTTGCAATTTCCACACCACGAAAATGAAATCGCACAATCAGAAACATGCACTGGAGCTCATTTTGCAAATTATTGGCTACACAACTCAATGATAACTGTAGACAAGGAAAAAATGAGCAAATCAAAGAATAATTTCTTCTTATTAAAAGATATTGAAAAAGAATTTGATTTGGAAGTTATCAGATTGTGGTTGTTATCAGTTCACTACAGAAATCCGATTGATTTTAGCCACGACACGTTAGTTGCTACGAAAAATTCTCTGGAAAGATTGTACACAGCTAAGAAATTTTTGAATAGAATTTTGGAAAACTCTTCTGAAAAAGAAGAAAGCGATGATAACATACAATCATTCAGAGAAAAATTCGAACAAGCTATGGATGATGACATCAATACGGCCGATGCAATTAGCGTATTGTTTGATTTCATTAAATATATCAACAAAAATTACAATGAAAATACATCTAAAAATATCTTGTTTGAAGCTAAGAAATTAATGGATGATATTTCTTATGTTTTGGGAATTTTATTCAAAGAAGATGACGATGATTTGGATTCTGAAATAGAAGATTTGATCGAACAAAGAAATGCTGCTAGAAAAGAAAAAGACTTCAAAAAAGCAGACGAAATAAGAGACAAACTCTTATCTATGGGAATTGTGTTAAAAGACACAAGAGATGGAGTTATATGGGAGAGAAGTAATTAATGAAGGTTAATCTAATTAGATACACTCCAGATGCACAAAAACTTGTCGCATCAAGTGCAAAACTTTGTTATTCAGATAGTTCTGTTATGGAGATTGAAGAGGGACTAACTGATGAAAATGTAGAAAATTTCATAGACAAATTAATGGATTTGGGGCACATGTCGCCAGTCGAACACATTAGTTTTACTTTTGCAATTGAGGGTGTATCTAGAACTTTGACCCACCAATTGGTCAGACACAGATTAGCAAGTTACTCACAAAAGTCACAACGATATGTGAGAGCGAATAATTACGAATATATTATTCCTCCCAAAATAAAAAACAATCCAAAGGCTTTAGAAATCTACGAAAACCACATGAAACACACGATTGATGCTTACAATGAACTTACAGAAATTCTGATACAAGAAGAATACGACAGATTAATCGAGTCTGGAGTTGATGAGAAAAAAGCAAAATCAATGTCAGAAAAAAGTTCCATTGAAGATGCAAGATATGTTTTTTCAAATGCAACTGAGACCAAAATTGTCATGACAATGAACGCTCGTGAATTGTTGCATTTCTTTGAAGCGAGATGCTGCCAAAGAGCCCAATGGGAAATAAGAGAAATGGCTACATTGATGCTTGTTGAAGCGAAAAAAGTGTGTCCACAAATTTTCAAAAAAGCAGGGCCAGGTTGTGTTAAAGGAAGTTGTCCAGAAGGAAAGATGACTTGTGGTAAAATAAAACAAGTTAGAGAATATTTTAATAGCCTTGACTAGTTAGGAGATATTATGGGAAAGATAGCAATTTTAACAGATTCAGGTAGTGAAATTACACCAAAAATAGCAGAAGAATACGGCATTGAATTGATGCCACTTCAAATAAACTACTCAGATGTATCCTACGATGATTATACTGTTGATCCTAAATATATATATGAAAATATAGATAGAGAAGTTCCAAAAACATCCATCCCATCTCTTGGAGATATCGTTAATAAATTAAATGAAATCAAAAATAAGGGATTTGACAAGATAATCTGCATTTCCATTTCTTCAAAATTAAGTGGAATGTACAATGCATTTATGCTTGCGAAAGACCAAGTGGAAGATGTGCAAGTGGAAGTATTTGATTCGAAAAATATTTCGATTGGAACAGGGTTTTTTGCAATATTTGCGAGAAAATTAATCGACGAAGGGTTATCTTTTGAATCTGTAATTGAAAAAATGAAACAAAAAATAAAAGATTCAGTACCAGTAATTACTTTGGATACTTTGAAATACTTGACATTAGGTGGTAGAATAGGTAAAATTACTGGGATCGTTGGTAATTTATTAAATTTGAAGCTTATAATATCTTGTAATGAAGACGGAGAATATTATACAGTAGAAAAAAATCGTGGTACAATGAAAAACATCAACCACGCTATTGATATAGTGAAAAAAGAATTAAATGGTATCAAAGACTATTATTTGGTTTTATTAAACGGTGATAATCAAAGCGCGATGGAAAAGGCCAAGGAAAGTATGAATGATTTAATTGAAGGAGCAAAGTTCTACTACGAAGGACAAATCGTTCCAACATTAAGTATCCATACTGGACCGGGATTATTTGGAATAGGATATTTTAAATTATAAATTAATAGGGGGCGAGTGAATGGGAAATAAAAAAAGTAACATAGAATTTATTACAAACGGAAATATCACGGATGTGATTTTTAAATTAAGTATCCCATTGATGATTAGCAACCTAATCAAAACCCTTTATGGTATAACTGACGGAATATATGTAGCTCAAATCAGTTCTGAAGATTATGCTGCGACATCTTTTACTTGGCCGGTGCTGTATTTGTTTATAGCAGTTGGCCTTGGGGTAAGTGTGGCAGCTACTTCTTTAATGAGTCAAAGACTTGGAGCTAGAAAACTAAAAGACTGTTCAATATACGCAGTTCACACTTTAATTCTCACGACAGTACTTGGAGTTTTCTTCAGTATTCTAGGGGTAATCACCGCACCATTTATTGTAAGGTGGATGGGAGCAACAGGCAGCTTTGAATACAAATCTTACATATTCCTTGCGATAAACTCTGTGGGGCTATTGTTCGATATGATATTTTTTGGATATCAATCGATACTCAATTCTCAAGGCAGAACTAAGTCTATGACTATTATTTCGACAATATCATCCATTACAAATGTCGTATTAGATCCATTCTTTATTTTTGATAATGTTTTGGGAATTCCAGGACTCAACATGGGGCTTGCAGGTGCTGCATGGGCGACAGTGTTATCTAAAGTATTGCTTGTAGTTTTTGCGATAAGAGTTGTCAAAAAAGAATCTGAAATCGAAGTTAATTTTAAAAACTTCAGACTAGATATGGGAATAATCAAACACATATTCTCCATCGCAATTCCTGCATCACTTGGATCAAGTGGAGAGGCTATTGGTTTTACTGTTCTTAATGGATTTATCCAATCATACGGTACAACTACACTTGCCGCATTTTCAATGGGCAACAGATTGTCCGATATATTCAACCAAGGGGCTATAGGAATTGGAATGGCTCTTACATCAATCACTGGACAAAATATGGGAGCAGGTAAAAAAGAAAGAAGTAAGGATATTTTCAAAAGGGCAAATGTTATAATAACTTTCTTCTCTTTAGCTTCTGCGATAATAATATTATTATTCAAAGATCAATTGCTATCCATATTTATCAAAGATCGTTCAGATATTGAACTTTGGAGACAAGCGAGTGAGTACATGTACTTCTCAGCGATAATTACATTTTTCATGGGATATTTCTCAGCGATTAATGGTTTCTTCCAAGGTGTTGGGAAAACAAAGCTTACAATGTATTTGTCACTTGCAAGATTGTGGGTTTTAAGACTTCCACTTATTATGTTATTAAAGAGTTTGACAAATCTTGGTTCTACAGGAATTTGGATATCTATGTTAGTGTCAAATGCTCTGACAGTTATTGTGGGATTTATTATTTACAAACGAGGTAGATGGGAAAGATAAGGCTGATGTTTAACATCGGTCTTTTTTTATTGAGAAAATCTATATATTACAAAAATTAAATAATATTTGTAAATTTCAATTTGAAATCAAATAAACAAAAAAGCGTTGATATATTAACGATAACTGGCATAAATTGTAAAATAATTTTAAAATCTTTATCAAACCATTATTTTTATAAATTTTGAAAAGAACACAATAAACCTTAGAATTTACAGAAAAAATTGATATATAGGATAATACAATAAATAAGACATGATGAAAACGATAGTATCAATTAAATATCATTGTCTATTATAAGACAATATGATAAGATTAGTGTGACAAAAATATATAAAGGAGATGTTGAAATGATTAAAAGCTTAATCGCTTTAGTTGTAGCTTTCTTATTGTGCGTAGTTATCGATCGTTTGAAGAAAAAAGGTACTTCATTCATGATTAGAATTTTATTAGCTACAGCAATGGGTGCTATAGTAGGACTTATTTTCAAAGGAAGCACTGACTATGTAGCAATATTTGGTCGTGTATTTGCAAGTTTATTACAAGCATTTGTAATTCCACTATTATTATTCTCAATTATAACTACAGTTGCATCCTTGGAAAGCTCAGAAAAATTGAGATCAATGGGTGGCAAAACAATCGCAATTTTAGCTTTACACAATGTTTTAGCTGCTATATTGTCTATAATTTTAGGTAAATTAGTAAACATAGGAATGAATGCAAATATCAAAATGGATGTTGCAGATAAGGTTAAGGAAGTTCCACCTTTTGCAGACGTATTTGTAAGTTTCTTCCCTAAAAACATTATTGACAGTATGAGTCACAACAAAATCGTGCCTATAGTAATTTTTGCAATTATCATCGGTATTGTTGTACTTAGATACACTAACAAGGAAGAAATCAAACCATTCTTAGATTTCGTTGAAGCTGGTAATAAAGTAATGAACAAAGTAATCGGAGAAATCATTGAATTCACTCCTTATGCAGTTCTTTCTTTATTAGCTAACCAAGTAGCTACATTGGATTTATCATTTGTTAAATCATTATTATTCTTATTATTAATGGTTTATGTAGCATGTTTGTTCCACACATTCATCACTACTTCAGCAATGATGAGTTTGATTGCACACATCAATCCATTCAAGTTCCAACGTAAATTCTTCCCAGCATGGTTGATAGCATTTACTACACAAAGTTCAATTGGATCTTTACCAGCAAACATTAAAGAACAAGAAGACATGGGAACTCCAACAGAAATTGCATCATTTGCAGGATCAATCGGTACTACATTTGGTATGCCAGGTTGTGCAGCAGTATGGCCAATTTTATTAGCGATGTTTACAATTAACGCTCTTAATATTCCATTCTCTGCTACTCAATATTTAATCATGGTTGGTTCATGCTTGTTCGCTTCAATGGGAACAGTAGGGGTACCAGGAACAGGAACAATTCAAGCTACAGCAATCTTTGCTACAATGGGATTGCCAGTTGAAATGATTTTAGTATTAAGCCCAATCCAAGGTGTTGCAGATATGGCACGTACTTCAACTAACGTTCACGCAGGTGGATCTACTGGTGTTATGGTAGCAGCTATGCAACACGATTTAGATATGGAAAAATATAATGCATAATTGATTAAAAATGGAAGCATTTTGTTAGTTACAAAATAGCTTCTATTTTTTTGTGATTTCAGTTGAAAATACAATTATTTTGTTCAAAATAAGTTTAGCTTAAAAGATTAATTGGGTATTAATATAAAGATGAAGGCATACTAATTATGATTGAAGGTATCAATAGGAGGAATTTATGAAAGATAATAAGAAAGACAAAGATATGAAAATGGATAAGGATTCTGTAGCTTACATGCAAAAAGGACCTTCCGTAAAAAACGGTCTAGGTGAAAATTTGCCATCAGAAAACGATGAAGTAAAAGACCCTCATCTTAGAAGAGCATCAGGTCAACCAGTTGATAACAACTACGATTCAATGACTTCTGGAAAAAGAGGACACATATCTATGCAAGATGTTTGGCTTTTTGAAAAACAAACACATTTTAATAGAGAAGTAATTCCAGAAAGAAGAATGCATGCTAAAGGTTGGGGAGCCTGGGGAGAATTCACTGTAACAGATGATATAACAAAATACACTAAGGCGAAGATTTTCAGTGAAGTAGGAAAGAAAACAAAAATGTTTGCAAGATTTTCCACTGTAGCTGGAGAAAGAGGAGCTACAGACGCTGACAGAGATATCCGTGGGTTTGCACTTAGATTTTACACAGAAGATGGAAATTGGGATGTAGTTGGCAATAATACTCCTGTATTCTTTTTAAGAGACCCAATGAATTTCATAGATTTAAACCACGCTGTTAAAAGAGACCCACAAACAAACAGAAAATCAGCGAATACAAATTGGGATTTTTGGACTTCACTTCCAGAAGCATTACACCAAGTGACGATTACTATGAGTGATAGAGGAATTCCTTCTTCATTTAGATTTATGCACGGATTCAGCTCTCACGCTTATAGTTTTATAAACGCAGATGATGAAAGAGTGTGGGTGAAATTCCATTTTAGAAGTCAACAAGGTATCCAAAACTTGACAGACCAAGAAGCAGACATGGTTAATGCGAAAGATCCAGATTCAAATGGAACAGATTTGTTTGAAGCCATTGAAAAAGGAGACTATCCAAAATGGAAGATGTATGTTCAAATAATGACTGAAAAACAAGCGGATGAGCTTGAATATAATCCATTTGATTTGACTAAAGTATGGTACAAAAAAGATTTTCCATTGATTCCTGTTGGAGAATTTGAACTTAATAAAAATCCTGATAATTATTACCAAGATGTTGAGCAAGCTGGATTTAGTCCGTCAAATAACGTTCCAGGCATAGGATTTTCACCAGATAGAATGCTACAAGCAAGACTATTCTTCTATAATGATGCACAAAATTATAGACTTGGTGTAAATCACCATCAAATTCCTGTAAACAGTCCATTAGGAGTTGAAAATCCTCACGATTATCACCGCGATGGAAGAATGAGAGTAGATGGAAATAAAGGTTCTGAAATATCAATTACTCCAAACAGTTATGGAGCATGGAAAGATCATCGTGAATTTGAACTTCCTGCTGACAAAGGTGGAGATTCTCAAAGATATGACTTCAGAGAAGACGACCATGATTACTTCACACAACCAGGAATGCTTTTTAGAGCGATGACTCCTGAACAACAATTAGTATTATTTGAAAATACTGCTAGAAATATGGAAGATTCAACGCTTCAAATCAAGTACAGACACATCAACCATTGTTATCAAGCTGATCCTGAATATGGAAAAGGCGTAGCAGAAACTTTGGGAATTGATATAAATGATGTTGATTTAACTCCATTGGAATCTAAATCGAGAGAAGAATGGGAAAAGGATCAAGAAAAATATAAAGAATTACAAAAACCAACTAAACCAGCTGATCCAAAATCAGCAAAAGACTTACCTGAAGAAGGCAGAGATACAAATGTAGAAGATCCAAAAACTTTATCAGATCCAGAAAACGACCCATATTTATTATAAATAATTGAAATTAATGATATCAAAGTATGATATTTGTTTCATTATAAACCAAAAGGATAGGCAGCCTTGTGACCTGAACCCGTAAACACGGAATAATTTAATAATATTTTAAGCGGAATGTAATCTGTACATAACAGGGGACATTCCGTTTAATTTTGTTTTAATTCTATCTTCATTGTACCATCTAATATATTTT